>DATBYN010000405.1:0-10846 GCA_036513695.1 Bradyrhizobium sp.
AGCGACAGCGCGGTGGCGCGGGCTTCCACCGACAGTTCGCTGGCAAATACCTGCAGCGAGCCGTGCAGCATGTAAAAACCCCAGCCCATGAACAAAAGGCTGATCGCCTGGATTTTCCAGATCGGACCGAACGCGACGATCGCCAGTTGCAGACCAACCAGCGCCCCGCCCGCGATCATCATGCCGCTGACGCGAAGCCGCGGCAGTAACCGCGACACGGTCATGGTGTAGAACAGGCCGCCGACCGCAAAGCCCGCGATGACGATGCCGGCAATCGACAGGCTGGTTTCGCCGAGATCGAACAGGAACGCCGCGATGAACGGAAACAAGCCGAGCACGCAGCAGCCTTCGATGAAGACGGCGGAAAAGCAAACCCGCGCATTGGGATTGGCGAAGATGGTGCGGTAGCCGTGTTTGAGCGCCGACAGGTTGGTGCGGGGCGGACGCGTCAGCGCGGCGCCGCGAAAACCCACCGCCACGGCCACCGACGCCAGGATCACCAAACCGCCGAGCACCGCGAGCACGCCGCGCCAGCCCAGGAAATCCCCGATCAGACCTGAGGCGGACGCGCCCAGGAGATTACCGGTCATGGCGCCGGCCAGCGTGCGGCCGATCGCGACCTGACGCTTTTCGGGAGAAACCAGATCGCTGGTCAGCCCGAGCGCGATCGGAAACACGCCCCCGGAACCGATGCCGGCGAGAATGCGTGACGCGAACAACAGCGAGAACGAGTTCGCCATGGCGCCGAGAATGCTCGCGAGGCCGAGCAGCACCAGGCACACCACCATCAGCCGGGCCTTGCCGAACAGATCCGCCGCCGCCCCCAGCACCGGCTGCACGATCGCAAAGGTGAAGGCGAATACCGACGCGAAACCCGCGGCGGTGGCGATGCTGACGCCGAAGTCGTCGGCGACATGCGGCAGCACCGGATCGAGCGCGCGCGCCGACAGGCTGGCCGCGAAGGTCGCCAGCGCAATGATATTCAGGGCCGGCGGCATGCCCTGCCCGTGCGGCATCAACGCGCTACATTGTTTGCAGGATGCTTTTGAAGATTTTTGGCGAGCGCATCGAACGCCATCAGCCTGCGCACCAGGCCTTCGAATTCGGACAACGGCACCATGTTGGGGCCATCCGAGGGCGCATGATCGGGATCGGGGTGGGTCTCGATGAACACGCCGGCGACGCCGACCGCGACCGCGGCCCGCGCCAACACGGGCACGAATTCGCGCTCGCCGCCCGATGAGGTGCCCTTGCCGCCCGGCTGTTGCACCGAATGGGTGGCATCGAAGATCACAGGCGCGCCGGTGGTACGCGCCAGGATCGGCAACGCGCGCATGTCCGATACCAGCGTGTTGTAGCCGAACGATGCGCCGCGCTCGGTGACCAGCACGTTGGGGTTGCCGGCACCGGTAATCTTGGCGACGACATTGGCCATATCCCAGGGCGCCAGGAACTGACCTTTTTTGACATTGACGGCCTTGCCGGTCGCTGCCGCCGCCAACAGCAAATCGGTCTGCCGGCACAGGAAGGCCGGAATCTGCAGGACATCGACCGCCTGCGCAACGTCGGCGCATTGTGCGGGCTCGTGGACGTCGGTGAGCACGGGTAGTCCCAGCGATGAGCGGATTTCGGCAAATATCGGCAACGCCTGCGCAAGGCCAATGCCGCGCGCCGCCGAAACGCTGGTGCGGTTGGCCTTGTCGAACGAGGTTTTATAGATGAGGCCGATCCCGAGCCTGCCCGCGATCTCCTTCAGCGCCGAGGCGACTTCGAGCGCATGGGAACGGCTCTCCAGCTGGCACGGGCCGGCGATGATCGAAATCGGCAAATCATTGCCGAATTTGACATCGCCTAGCGTGACGATCGGCGAAGCTGAAGCGTTGGCGTTCAAGACACTATCCCTTTTCGGCGCGACGATCGGAATACGCGCAAGTCGGTGATTGAGACATTTTCTTGCGGCAAATCGGATAACACTTTGTCGAACGATGCTCTAGCTGTCCGGCCTCAACCGCGCAAATTCACCGGCGATCCGCGCTCGGGCCAATCTGTGTCGCGACCTCACCGCTCTTGAAAGGCGAGACGAACGCCGAGCGCGATGTAGATAGTGCCGACCACACGACCTTGCCAGCGGCCGACCCGGTGGTGACGGCCGAGCCACCGGCTCACTTGACCTGCTGCAAGCGCAATCAGCGAGGTGTAGGCGGCGCTCATGGCAACGAAGATCAAGCCGAGAACGGAAAACTGCAGGACGACCGCACCGTGGTCGGGCCGAACGAACTGAGGCAGAAAGGCGAGAAAGAAAAGCGCGGTCTTCGGGTTCAGGATCTCCGCTACTATCGCCTGACGGAATGCCCTGTCTGCATCGATGGGCCGCGAGGAAGCAAGGCGGAAGTCATCGCTCTTCTCGATCAAGGCCCGGATGCCAAGCACGATCAGGTAAGCGGCACCGGCATATTTTACGATGCTGAACGCGATCGCCGAGGTCATCAGCACAGCCGAGAGACCAAAGGTCGCCATCGCAGCGTGGGCGAGGTCACCAAAGGCGATTCCGACCCCTGTTGCAACGCCGACGCGCCGTCCTCCAGTGATCGATCTGGTGAGCACCAAGATCACCGCGGGGCCGGGGATGAGAAACAGCCCGAGCACGACAACGGCGTAGGTCAGAAGCGTGCTTGCATCGATCATTGCGTTCCTCCGTGGATTTTGAGATGCAAGTCAAAGCCGGAACACGACGATGGCGTTAGCGCGCGCCGACGGTGCAGCCGATGCGGCGAAAGGTTTCCGCCGCATCGAGATCGCGGACGGCGTGTACGATATGGTCGAAACCGCGAGGCATGCGACGGAGCTACCGCCTTCAAAAAACCGGTCACTTCACCGCTGAGAATGCGGTCGGCACCAGCAACTGGCTGACGATGTTGCCGACGATCTGGCCGTCGGCTTCGGTTTTCGCACGCGCATCGATCCACTCCGGATCAGCCTGAAATGCGGTCCATTTTTTTTCGCGCTCGGCAAGCGATTCCCATGCCAGGAAATACGTCAGCTCCTGATTGGATTCGCCGATCAGCGTGGTGAAGAACCCCGCCTGGCGAATGCCGTGCTTCTCCCAGATTTTCAGCGTAATGGTCTCGAAGCGTTTCAAGAGCGCCGGCAGACGGCCCGGAATACAGCGGTAGACACGCATTTCGTAGATCATAGGGTCCTCCCTGTTTGCTTCGCCGGCGCTTATAGCCGCTGGACGGATAGCTGTCTTGAGCCGATGATCACATGGCACCTCTGCCTCGGCTTGACCGAAGCGTATACAAATCGTATATACGATAAATGGCTGACTTCGATCCGGACAAGGAGGCCATTAATCGCTCAAAGCATGGCGTATCCCTGTCACGCTGGATCGATCTCGATATCAAGGTGGCCCTTGTAGACGATCGCTACGATTACGGTGAGGTCCGCTATCGCGCTTACGGCCACATTGACGGTGTCGCATATTGCCTGGTTTTCACCACGCGAAATGGACAGGTGCGGCCAATAAGCCTTCGACGCGCGCACACAAAGGAGATGAGGCGCTATGTCCCGTAAGTCGAGAGAGCCAATTTTCGACGACGACAACCCGGAATGGACCAAAGCGGATTTCGCCAAGGCTAGGCCTGCTGCGGAGGTCCTTCCATCGGAGTTGCTCGCTCAGTTCAAGAAGACGCGGGGGCCGCAAAAAGCGCCGACAAAAGTTGCGGTGTCGATCAGGCTGAGCCCCGAGGTCATCTCGCATTTCAAGGCCAAAGGCCCAGGCTGGCAATCGCGGATCGACGACGCGCTACGCAAGATCGCCAAGATCAAGGCTGGCTAACTGGTCTAAACCAACCTCGATTGCACCACCGCCGCCTGCACGAATGAGGCAAATAGCGGATGCGGTTCAAACGGCCGCGATTTCAGTTCGGGATGGAATTGCACCCCGATGAACCAGGGGTGGTCGTCATATTCGACAATCTCCGGCAGCACCCCGTCAGGTGACATGCCGGAAAACCTCAGGCCGTGCTGTTCGAGCCGGTCCTTGTAGGCGGTATTGACCTCATAGCGGTGGCGGTGGCGCTCCGAAATCTCGGTGGCGCCCCCATAAACCTCCGACACCCGGCTGCCGCGCTTGAGCACCGCAGGGTAAGCGCCGAGACGCATGGTGCCGCCGAGATCGCCGGATTTTGTGCGCTTCTCCAATTCGTTGCCGCGCAGCCATTCCGTCATCAGACCGACCAAGGGCTCTCGCGTCGGGCCGAATTCGGTGGAATTCGCAGCCTCGATGCCGACCAGATTGCGCGCGGCCTCGATCACCGCCATCTGCATCCCGAAGCAGATGCCGAAATAGGGCACGTCGCGCTCGCGCGCGAACTGCGCCGCGCGGATCTTGCCCTCGGCGCCGCGCTGGCCAAAACCGCCGGGCACCAGAATGCCGTTGACGTGTTCGAGGAACGGCGCGGGGTCCTCGTTCTCGAACACCTCGCTCTCGATCCAGTCGAGATTGACTTTCACCTTGTTGGCGATGCCGCCATGCGACAGGGCCTCGATCAGCGATTTGTAAGCGTCCTTCATGCCGGTGTATTTGCCGACGATGGCAATGGTCACCGCGCCCTCGGGATTGCGGATCCGCTCGTTGATGACGTTCCAGCTCTGCAGCGCCGGCGGAATCTTTGGCGCGATGCCGAACGCCGCCAGCACCTCGTCGTCGAGGCCGGCGGCGTGATAGGCCTCGGGCACAGCATAGATGTTGTCGACGTCGCGCGCCTCGATCACGGCGCTTTCGCGCACGTTACAAAACAGCCCGAGCTTGCGCCGTTCTTCCTTGGGGATCGGCCGGTCGGTGCGGCACAACAGGATATCGGGCTGGATGCCGATCGAGCGCAGTTCCTTGACCGAATGCTGGGTCGGTTTTGTCTTGAGTTCGCCGGCGCTCGGGATGAACGGCAACAGCGTCAGGTGAATGTAGATGGCGTGGTCGCGCGGCAGGTCGTTCTTGATCTGGCGGATCGCCTCGAAGAACGGCAGCCCCTCGATATCGCCGACGGTGCCGCCGATCTCACACAGCACGAAGTCGAACTCGTCATTGCTGTCGAGGATGAAATCCTTGATCGCGTTGGTGACGTGCGGGATCACCTGGATGGTGGCGCCGAGATAGTCGCCGCGCCGCTCTTTTGTCAGGATGTCCTGGTAGATGCGCCCCGTGGTGATGTTGTCGGCCTTGCTGGCCGGGCGACCCGTAAAGCGCTCGTAATGGCCGAGGTCGAGATCGGTCTCGGCGCCGTCGTCGGTCACGAACACTTCGCCGTGCTGGTACGGCGACATCGTTCCGGGGTCGAGATTGAGATAGGGATCGAGCTTGCGCAGCCGGACTTTGTAGCCGCGCGCCTGCAACAGCGCACCAAGTGCCGCTGAAGCCAAACCCTTGCCGAGCGAAGAAACCACGCCGCCGGTGATGAAGATATACCGCGCCATGGGACTTAACCTTTAATGCCACGGGGCCGATTCGCCAAAGCGAATCGCTGCTCCGACGCGAACATTTTGTTGGGCTGTGGGTTACGTGAAATCTAAAGCGATATCAGGGTATTGATGGGAACTTCTGACGCAAGACAGTAGCCACTCTCTTGCATGGCCACCCTGCTTTATTGCGAACGCGGCGCCTGGGGGCCCGACGGCGCCTGCTGTTCGTCCGCTTTCTTCAGCGAATCCAGAATGCCGCCTGCGGTCGGCGGAGTAACCGGTGTCGCCCCGCCCGCCGGCTGCGACTGCGAGGCCGGCGTCGAACCAATGATCGAGCTCGGCTTGCGCTCATAGCTCGCATACCACGAGAGAAACAGGCTGATGACGAAGAAACAACCCGCAAGCACCGCCGTCGTGCGCGTCAGCAAATTCGCGGTGCCGCGGCTCGACATGAAGCCGGCGCCCCCGCCGACACCAAGCCCGCCGCCCTCGGATTTCTGCAACAGCACCGTCGCGATCAAGCACACAACGACCATGAGGTGAATTACGATAACAACAGTCTGCATCTCTAACCTTCTGTCGCAAACCAAACGCGCCGTACTTCGGCTGCTCACTTTGGTTTGCGGGGTCTGAAGTGGCGCGGTGTTACACGATTGGACGGGGCATTGTCACCCCCGGGAGCCGCACCCGCGAGATAATCACTGGCGTGCGTATTTGCAGTGGGGCCCACCGCGACTTCGATCGGGCTCCTGTCTTGCTCAACGGCTGAGATTCTCTTATAATTTACGCATGTCTATTTTACTAGACGATACCGGGCCCCGCATTGCTGCCCGTTTGCGCCTCGAGCGTGACAGCCGCGGCTGGTCACTTGCGGATCTGTCGGAACGCTCGGCCGTGTCCAAGGCGATGATCAGCAAGATCGAACGCGAAGAAGTGAGCCCGACCGCGGTGATCCTGGTTCGGCTGGCTGGCGCGTTCGACCTCACGCTCGCCGGCTTGCTGCTGCGGGCAGAGGGCCAGGGACGGCTGGCCAGGGCCAGTGAGCAACTGGCCTGGCGCGATCCCAAGACCGGCTATCTGCGCAAGCAGGTGTTCAGCCGGCCGGATCATCCGCTGGAAATCATCGAGGTCGAACTGCCGCCCAAACAACAGGTGGTGCTGCCGGCCTCGTCCTACGCGCATATTCGTCAGGCCGTATGGGTACGCGCCGGCAACCTCGTCATCATTGAAGCCGGCGAGCGGCATCTGCTTGGACCGGGCGACTGCCTGGGATTCGGTCCGCCATCCGAGGTGAGCTTTGCCAACGAAGCCAGCGCGCCTTGCGGCTATGTCGTCGTCCTCGCACGGAGTTAACGCGATGACCGAAATCAGAGTAGCACCCCTGCAAGCCTCGCCGCAGGTCTATGCCGTGCTGAGCGAAATCCTGATCGAGGCGGTGGCCAGCGGCGGCTCCGTCAGCTTCATGCATCCCCTGGCGCAGCAGACGGCGGATCAGTTCTGGCGCGAATCGCTCGCCGCCGCCGATCGCGGCGACCGCATCGTTCTCGGCGCCTTCGATGGAGAGAGCCTGATCGGAACGGTAACGCTGCTGCTCAGCTTTCCGCCCAACCAGCCGCACCGCGCCGAAATCGCCAAGATGATGACCCGGATCAGTCATCGCGGCCGCGGCGTGGCGACGGCGTTGATGCGCGTGGCCGAGCGGCTGGCCGCTGAACGCGGGCGCACGCTGCTGGTGCTCGACACCGCGGTTGAGGGCGGCGCGTCCTCACTTTACGAAGGGCTGGGGTTCCAGTTGAGCGGAGTGATCCCGGACTACGCCTTAAAGCCGCACGGCGGGCTGACGGGCACCATGATCTATTGGAAGCGACCCCATCTGGGAGCGCTGGGTTAGGGACAGCCGGCCGCGATCGCCAGAAAGTCGGCCGCTTTCAGGCTGGCGCCGCCGACCAGCGCACCGTTGACGTTTGCTACCGCCATCAGTTCGGCGGCGTTCGAGGGTTTTACCGAGCCGCCATAAAGGATGCGAATTCTGGCCCCCTCCCCCTTAAATCGCTCCATCAAGAGTTCCCTGATAAAGCGATGAATTTGCTCGACATCTCCGACGGTCGGGGTCACGCCCGTGCCGATCGCCCAGACCGGCTCATAGGCCACCACGAGGTTCTTCTCGCTAGCCCCATCCGGCAGCGAGCCGTTGAGCTGGCCGCCGCAGACGTCAAGCGTTTGCCCGGCATCGCGCTGCTTTTGGGTTTCGCCGATGCAGACGATCGCAATGAGGCCGGCGCGCCAGACCGCTTCTGTCTTCTGGCGAACCAGCATGTCGGTCTCGCCATGATCGGCGCGCCGCTCGGAATGACCGACGATGATGGCGCGGGCACCGGCGTCGGCGAGCATTTCGGCCGAAATATCCCCGGTATGGGCGCCCGATGGTTTTGGGTGGCAATCCTGCGCGCCGACGCCAAGGGCCTTCGATCCCGCCGCTTTCCCGGCAAATGCCGCAATCAGCGTCGCCGGCGGGCAAACCAGAAGATCGGCCTTGGCCGCCACCTCGGAGGCACTGGCAAGCATGGCCTCGAATTCGCTAAAGGAGGCCTTCAGGCCGTTCATTTTCCAGTTGCCGGCGATCAAAGGCCGGATGGCGTCGGTCATGTCGGGATCCCCCAAAATCTGGGTGAAAATCTAGGTGAAAGTTCGGGTCAACATGCGCTAGCAGAGCCGAGCTGCCAGTTCCAGATATTGCACCTGCAATCTTAGGAGCCGTTAGCCGCTTCAATTCGCCGTCCCCGCCAAGGTTGCGACGGGGCGGCTGCCACTTTATGATGCTTTATCAACCCTGGTGACGCCCGTTTGCGGAATTCGATGCCGAATTCCCTTGGGCGCGACCCCGGTTCCCTCCTGCCAACAAGTTGGACCCATGCTTCGAGGAATGCGCAAAGCCTCAACAACCTGGCTCGGCAAAACCATTATGGCCACGGTGATGGGCGTACTGATCATCGCCTTCGGCTTTTGGGGCATCGCCGATATTTTCAAGGGTTTCGGGCAGTCGACGCTGGCCACGATCGGCCACACCGAGATCTCGATCAATGAATTTCGCCAGCTCTATATGGACAAGCTGCAGCAGATCGGCCGTCAGTTCGGCCGCCCGTTGACCGCTGAGCAGGCCCGCGCCTTCGGCTTCGACCGCCAGGTGCTGCAGCAGACCCTTGCCGAAGCAGCGCTTGACGAGCAGGCGCGGCGGCTCGGGCTCGGACAGTCGGAAGCCGAGACCATGCGCATGATTTTCAGCGATCCGAATTTCAAGGGCGTGAACGGCAACTTTGATCCGGCCCGCTTCCAGGCCACGATCCGGCAGTTCGGCTTCAGCGAGCAGCGTTACGTCGCCGATCAGCGCCGGGTCTCGTTGCGCCGTCAGATCGCCGGCACGATCATGGCCGGCCTCGAACCGCCGAAAGCGACGATCGAGGCGCTGAGCCGCTTCCAGAACGAGCAGCGGTCGATCGATTACGTCAAGCTGGACGCCGCCCAGGCCGGAACCATCGATCCGCCATCGCCGGAGACGCTGGCGGGTTATTTCGACGACCACAAGATCCAGTTCCGCGCGCCCGAATATCGCAAGATCGCCTTTGTCGCGATCACGCCGGAAGATATCGGCAAATGGTCGGAAGTGTCCGACGAGGACGCCAAAAAGCTGTTCGAGCAGCGCCGCGACAGGCTTGGCACGCCGGAAAAGCGCGAGGTGTCGCAAATCGTGTTCCCGAACACCGACGAAGCCGCAGCGGCGCGGAGCCGCATCGCATCCGGCACGTCGTTTGAGGATCTCGCCAAGGAGCGCGGGCTCAATCCGGCCGACGTCGACCTCGGCTTGGTCGCCAAATCCGGGATCCTCGACACCGCGATGGCGGAGGCGGCGTTTTCGCTGCCATCCGGCGAGGTGAGCCAGCCGGTGCAAGGCCAGTTCGGCATCGCGCTGGTCAAGATCGGCAAGATCGAGCCCGGCGTCGAACCCACCTATGAGAGCCTCGCCGCCAACCTGAAGAAGGAAATTGCCACCGAACGCGCGCGCACCAAGGTGGCAGAACTCCGCGACAAGATGGAAGACGAGCGCGGCGGCGGCGCCAGCGTCATCGAAGCCGCACAGAAACTGGGGCTCGCCGCCGTCACCATCGACGCCGTCGACCGCTCCGGCCGTCTCCCCAATGGCCAGCCGGCGGCCAACATTCCGCGCGGCCTCGATGTCGTCTCGCAGGCCTTCAACAGCGATATCGGCGTCGACAACGACGCGATTTCGTTTGGCGGCGGCTATGTCTGGTACGACGTTATCGGCATCACCCCCTCGCGCGAGCGCACCCTCGAGGAGGTCAAGGACCAGGTCGAGGCGAAATGGCGTGACGACCAGATCACGAGCCGGCTGAAGGCCAAAGCGACCGACATGGTGCAAAAGCTCGACCAGGGCAGCAAGCTTGCGGACGAGGCGGCAGCTGCGGGACTAAAAGTCGAGAGCGCCAGTGGTTTCAAGCGCGATGCCTCACCGCCCGGCCTGGCCGCCAGCACGGTCCAGGCGGCGTTCCGCACCGCCAAGGACGGCGTCGGACAAACCGCAGGTACCGGCGTGAGCGAATGGATCGTCTTTCGCGTCACCGATATCAGCGTGCCGCCGGTCGATCTTGCTTCCGACGATATGAAAAAGTTGAAGGAGACGCTGGAGCGCGGGCTGTCCGACGAACAGGTCGCGCAATATGTCAGCAAGCTTGAATCCGACATCGGCACGACCATCAACCAGGCCGCCTTCGCACAGGTGACGGGCGCGAATAATTGAACATGATCCGGAAAAGCATGCCCTCGGGCTTGACCCGAGGGTGGATTCAATCCTCCGACGAGATCATGCTCCAAGAGAATTGAGCACTCCCGAAAGCACGCGAATGGACGACCTCAAATCTATCATCGGAAAAGTCGCGACCGGCGCGACCTTGTCGCGTGACGAGGCCGCGTCCGCCTTCGACAGCATGATGTCGGGCGAGGCCACGCCCTCGCAAATGGGCGGCCTGCTGATGGCGTTACGCGTCCGCGGCGAAACCGTCGATGAGATTACCGGTGCGGTGTCGGCCATGCGCGCAAAAATGTTGCGCGTAAATGCGCCCGCTGACGCCGTCGACGTGGTCGGCACCGGCGGCGACGGCTCCGGCTCGGTCAATGTCTCAACCTGCGCCTCGTTCATCGTCGCAGGCACCGGCGTTCCCGTCGCCAAGCACGGCAATCGCGCGCTGTCGTCGCGCTCGGGCGCAGCCGACGTCTTGTCCTCGCTTGGGGTCAAAATCGATATCAAGCCCGACCATGTCGGCCGCTGCATATACGAAGCCGGGATCGGCTTCATGTTCGCGCCATCGCACCA
>DATBYN010000406.1:0-7980 GCA_036513695.1 Bradyrhizobium sp.
CGACGTGCTCAAGGGATCAGGCGCATTGCTTGCGGGCGCGGCATTCTCGACCCGCGTCTTGGCGGAGGCGCCGCCGGCGGAGCCGGTGACGCCTGATCTGATCGAGGCGGCGAAGAAGGAAGGCCAGGTCATCCACTACACTTCGACCGATCTGCCGGTCGCCGAAAAGCTGGCGAAGGCGTTCGAGGCGAAATATTCAGGGATAGCCGTGCGCGTCGAGCGCACCGGCGCCGAGCGCGTGTTCCAGCGCATCGGCCAGGAATATTCCAGCAACATCCACGCGGTCGACGTGGTGAATTCGTCGGACGCCGCGCATTTCATCGTCTGGAAGCGCGACGGCATTCTGGCGCCTTACGTTCCCGAAGACGTGGCAAAATTTTATCCTGCCGAGCACAAGGACGCCGACGGCCACTTTGCGAGCTGGCGCGTCTGGCTCTCGATCATCGCCTACAACACCAATCTGGTGAAACTTGAGGACGCGCCGAAGAGTTTTGCCGATTTGCTTGATCCCAAATGGAAGGGCAAGATCGTCAAGGCGCATCCGGGCTATAGCGGCACCATCATGACCGCGAGCTATCAGATGCAGCGCGATCTCGGCTGGAGCTGGTTCGAGCAGCTCGCAAAACAGAACATCATGCAGGTGCAGTCCTCGGCCGATCCGCCGAAAAAGCTCGACCTCGGAGAACGCGCCGTCATGGCTGACGGCAACGAGTACAATATCTTGCAGATGAAGGAGGCGGGACGCCCGGTCGAGCCGGTCTACGCCAGCGAAGGATCGCCGCTGATCATCGGCCCCAACGGAATCTTCAAGAATTCGCCCAATCCGAACGCGGCAAAACTGTTTCAATCGTTCTGCTTCAGCCGCGAGGCCCAGCAGCTCATCATCGATGTCGGCGGCTTGCGCTCGGTGCATCCGCAGACGCAGGAAAAGCCGGGGCGGAAGCCCTTCAAGGATATCAAGACCATGAAGGATGATGCGGCCGCGGTGGAAAAGGAAGGCGACACGATCAAGGCGCGCTATACCAAGATCTTCCACGTGTGATGCGCCGGCGGCGATGATGACCTCCCAACTGCCAAAGACTTCCGTCGCCGAAATGCTGGCCCAAAAGATCGTTGCGTTGAAACCGGGCGCTCTCCCACCGTCGACCACGCGCAAATGCGAAGATCTACTGATCGATGTCACTGGCCTCTGCGTCACCGCGCGCAACGAGGATTACGTCACAAGCGCGCTTTCGGGGTGGGACGATGACGGCCCCTGCACGGTGATCGGCCACGCGCGGACGCTGAACGCCGCGGGCGCGGCCTTCGTCAACGGTACCGCCGCGCATGGCGAGGACTTTGACGACACGTTTGAGGGCGGTCCGGTGCATGCCGGCGCGGTGATCGGGCCGGCGGTTCTCGCGGCCTGCGAGCGACACAATCCCGATGGTCGCTTGGCGCTGATCGGCATCGCAGTTGGCACCGAAGTCCTGTGCCGGCTGAGCCTCGTGGCGCCGAAGGCCGTCCACAAGGCAGGCTTTCACCCGACCGCGATTTTCGGCGCGATGGGAGTAGCAGCCGGCGTCGGCGCGGCGCTCGGCCTGAGCGCAAAACAGATCGTGGACGCGCTCGGCATCGCCGGCAGCATGGCGGGCGGCATCATCGAATATCTCGCCGAGGGCGCCTGGACCAAGCGGTTGCATGCGGGCTGGGCGGCGCAATCCGGCATTCGGGCGGCACTCTTGGCGCGGGCAGGATTTGTCGGGCCGCGCACGGTGTTCGAGGGCGTGCATGGGCTGTTTCATGGATTCGCCCATACGACCGACGGCAACTACGACGCGCTGACCGGCGATTTCGGCACGCGCTGGGTGACGGACGCGCTGGCGTTCAAGCCCTATCCCTGTGGAACGATGGCGCAGCCTTATATCGATTGCGCGAGACGACTGGCCGCGCGCGGCGTCAGGGCGGGGAATATCGCGGAAATCGTCTGCGAGGTGGCGGAGGGGACGGTTCACCGATTGTGGGAGCCCTTGGCCGACAAGCAACGCCCGCGCAACGGCTATGCCGCCAAATTCTCAACCCCGTATCTGCTGGCAACCGGGTTTGTCCATGGCAGCGTCGGGCTCGGCGCGTTTACGGAAGAGGCGATCGGCGATCCACAGGTGCTCGCGCTGGCGGCCAAAGTGAAATTTGTGATCGACCCGCAAAATCCTTACCCCGTCAACTATACCGGCCATCTCAGGGCGACCCTGAAGGACGGCAGCGTGGTCGAGGAACGCCAGCCCCATTTGCGCGGCGGCGCGCAGGAGCCGCTGACCCAGCAGGATGTGATGGATAAATTCGCGCTCAATGCGCGTCATGGCGGCTGGACCGCGGCGCAAAGCGATGCGACGTTGAAGCTATTGGCGCGTTTGTACCAGGGTAAAATCGATCTATCGTCGCTGCGTGCGTAACCACCGCCGTCATGCCCCGCGAAGGCGGGGCATCCAGTAATCGCTGCGCTATCGAGCGAATCATCGACGTCGGTGTCTACTGGGTCGTCCGCTGGAGCCTGTCATCGGGCGGCGCGGCGCGCCGACCCGGTGGCGGACGATGACGGGTGGAGGGGAAATGAGCGAACTCACCGGCAAGGTCGCCATCGTCACCGGCGCTGGCCGTAATATCGGCCGTGCGATCGCTCGGGCGCTGGCGGAAGGCGGTGCGTCCATCCTGGTCAACGCGCGAACCAACCGCGCCGAGGCGGAGGCCGCCGCACGCGAGATCGAGACCCTGGGCATGACGGCGCTGGTCCACATCGGCGACGTTGCCGATCCCGAAGCGGTGCAGGCGATGGCCGACGCCACGGTGGCTCAATTTGGCCGTATCGATATCCTCGTCAACAATGCGGCGTTGCGGCGGGAGAAGGCTTTCGCCGAGATGGACTATGCCGAGTGGCGCGAAATTCTCGATGTCACCCTCGATGGCGCGTTTCATTGCACCAAAGCCTGCCTGCCGGCGCTGCGGAAAGGCGGGGCAGGAACCATCGTCAACATCGGCGGCTTAAGCGCGCATACCGGCGCCGAGAATCGCGCCCATGTGGTGACGGCGAAGGCCGGGATCATCGGCCTTACCCGTGCGCTGGCGCATGACCTCGCCTCCGACGGCATCACCGTAAACTGCGTCGTTCCAGGGCTGATCGGCACGCCGCGCCCGAAGGACAAGCCCGAACCCGCGCATCATCTGACCCATCAGACCATCACCGGCGAACGTGGCAAGCCCGAGGACGTCGCCGCCGCGGTCCGTTTCCTGTGCGGCGAGGGGGCGCGCCATATCACCGGGCAGGCGATCCACGCCAATGGCGGGGCCTATCTCGGCGCCTAATGCATGGCTTGCGAGCTGATTCAGCGGAGCATTGCCGGATAAATACGCTCGGCTGCCCCGGATTTTGATGTTAACCATAGGCGCATGAACAAACAGGCAAAAATCGAGATCCGGCATTCCACCTGCCCGCATGATTGCCCATCGGCCTGTGCGCTCGACGTCGAGGTGATCGACGGTTGCTCGATCGGCCGGGTGCGCGGCTCCAAATTGCAGACCTATACCGCAGGCGTCGTCTGCGCCAAGGTCGCGCGCTATGCCGAACGCATCCATCATGCGGATCGGCTGATGCATCCGCTGCGCCGGACCGGACCGAAGGGCTCCGGGCAGTTCGCGCGGATTTCCTGGGACGAGGCGCTGGACGAGATCGCGAACCGCTTCGATGCCGCCGAGTGCGAGTTCGGCGCGCAATCGGTCTGGCCCTATTACTATGCCGGCACCATGGGGCTTGTGATGCGCGATGGCATCAACCGGCTCGCGCATGTGAAAAAATATTCCCGCTTCTACTCGACGATCTGCGCCAACATCGCCCGCGTCGGATATGCCATCGGCACCGGCAAGATTGCCGGCGTCGATCCGCGCGAGATGGGCGTCTCCGACCTGATCGTGATCTGGGGCACCAACCCCGTGAACACCCAGGTCAATGTGATGACGCATGCGATGCGCGCCCGCAAAGAGCGCGGCGCCAAGATCGCGGCGGTCGATATCTACAACAACGACACCATGAAGCAGGCCGACATCAAGATCATCCTGCGGCCGGGTACCGACGGTGCTTTCGCCTGCGGCGTCATGCATGTGCTGTTCCGCGAAGGTTTTGCGGATCGCGACTATATGGAGCGCTACACCGATTGCCCCGGTGAGCTCGAGGCGCATCTGGCGACCCGTACGCCGGAATGGGCAGCTTCCATCTGCGGC
Organism: Bradyrhizobium sp.; assembly: GCA_036513695.1. Classification (GTDB taxonomy): domain Bacteria; phylum Pseudomonadota; class Alphaproteobacteria; order Rhizobiales; family Xanthobacteraceae; genus Bradyrhizobium. The sequence goes on from DATBYN010000406.1 coordinate 4,252, forward strand.
GTGCCGGTCGAAGAGATCGAGGCGTTTGCCCGTCTGGTTGGAGAGACAAAACGCTCGTTCTTCCGCCTGGGCTATGGCTTTACCAGGAGCCGCAACGGTGCCGCGCAGATGCATGCGGCGCTGTGCATCCCCGCCGTGACCGGCGCCTGGCAGTACGAGGGCGGCGGCGCGTTTTTCAACAATTACGCGCTCTGGAAGTTCAACGAATCCATCATCGAAGGCCATGACGCGATCGACCACTCGACGCGGCTGCTCGATCAATCCAAGATCGGGCGCATCCTGACCGGCGATCCCGAAGCGCTGCAGGGCGGGCCGCCGGTCAAGGCGATGCTGATCCAGAACACCAATCCGATGACGGTGGCGCCGGAGCAGACGCTGGTGCGGAAAGGTTTTGCGCGCGAAGACCTTTTCATGGCGGTGCACGAGCAGTTCATGACCGAGACCGCCGCCATGGCAGACATCGTCCTGCCGGCGACGATGTTCATGGAGCACGACGATCTCTATTACGGCGGCGGCCATCAGCACATTTCGGTCGGCGCCAAATTGATCGAGCCGCCCGGCGAATGCCGCTCCAACCACGAAGTTCTGCAGGGCCTCGGCCGCCGCCTCAATGCCGTGCACCCCGGTTTTGATATGTCGCCGCGCGAATTGATCGACGCCACGCTAAAGAAGAGCGGCCATGGCGACATCGAGACGCTGGAGGCTGACCTCTGGCGCGACCTGCAGCCGGATTTCCGCACCGCGCATTATCTCGACGGTTTTGCGCATGCCGACAGGAAATTCCATTTCAAGGCAGACTGGGCGCATCCGCCGTTCGGCAAACGAATGGGCGAATTCGAGAAGATGCCGTCGCTGCCGGATCATTGGACCATCATCGAGGAAGCCGACGACGCCCATCCGTTCCGGCTCGCGACCAGCCCCTCGCGCTCTTTCCTCAACACCTCCTTTAACGAAACGCCGTCGTCGCAGGCGCGCGAAGGCGCGCCGTCCGTGATGATCCATCCACTTGATGCGGCAGCACTTGGGATTGCTGAGGGCGAGGCCGTCACCTTGGGCAATACAAGGGGCGAGACCACGCTGATCGCAAAATTGTTCGACGGCGTGCGCCGGCGTGTGCTGATCGCCGAATCGGTGCACCCGAACCGCGGCCATATCGGCGGCCGCGGCATCAACACGCTGACCGGCGCCGAAGCCGTCGCGCCGATCGGCGGCGCCGCCTTCCATGACAACAAGGTCTGGGTCAGAAAAGCCGCGCCGTCAGCCTAAATCTCGCTTGCAGTCGTCAGCGATCCCATCGCAAATACTTAGCCTGGGAGCATAACGAACAAGCGAGCACGGCCATGACTGGCAACAGCGTGATAAGCGAAAAGCGCGGGCAGGCGTTCTGGATCACCATCAACCGGCCGGACAAGCGCAACGCGCTCAACGCCGAGGTGATCGCCGGCCTCGCCACGGGTTTTCGCGATGCCCATGACGACAGGGATGTTCGTGTCATCGTCCTGACCGGCGCGGGCGACAAGGCGTTTTGCGCCGGCGCTGACTTACAAAATAGCGGCGCCGCGTTTGCGATGGATTTTTCCAAACCCAACGCCGACTACGCTGATCTGTTGCGGCTGTCGCAGAACGCGACAAAACCCTCGATCGCGCGGGTTAACGGCGTCTGCATGGCCGGCGGCATGGGGCTTCTGTGCATGACCGACATGGCGGTCGCGGCCGATCACGTGATCTTTGGCCTGCCTGAAGTGAAGGTTGGTGTGTTTCCGATGCAGGTGATGAGCCTGTTGCAGTCGATGGCGCCGCCGCGGCTGGTTAGCGAATGGGCGCTGACCGGCGAGCCGTTCGACGCACGGACCGCGCAGGCCGCGGGCCTTCTCAACTATGTGGTGCCGGCGGCCGAGCTCGACGCCAAGGTCGACTGGCTGATCGGCCGCATCATCGACAAATCGCCGACCGCGATCCGGCGCGGCAAATACGCGATGCGCGCGATCGCCTCGATGTCGTTCGATGAAAGCATCGCCTACACCGAAAGCCAGATCGCAATTCTGGCGATGACCGAAGACGCCAAGGAGGGCCTCAAAGCGTTCGGTGAAAAGCGCAAGCCGTCATGGACGGGGAAGTAAGCTTCGTAAGGCGCAAGGCCATATCCGGCAGAGACCGGCAAGATGAGTCCAGGGGAGGACAAAACGATGACAGATCTTCTCGCGCCGCGGGCGCGCGCTGCGATGGCGGCAATATTCCTGTGCTGCGTGGCACCTTCCATCGCCACGGCGGCCGACCGTGGTCTCGGCAATGACGCGGCCGCCGCATGCGCCGCATTATCTGGCACGGGCACGGGTACAACAAAAATCGACGCGGCCGCGTTGACCGAGCCGCAGCCGTTGGCGGTCGCCGCAAGCGGGCCGACCCCGGCCGCGCGCATCAGTCCCGCGACGCCGTCATTCTGCCGCGTGCTGGGTCATATCGACCCGACCGATCCGAAGGCGCCGCCGATTCGGTTTGAGCTCAATCTGCCGCTTAATTGGAACGGCCGCTCGGTGCAATATGGCGGCGGCGGCTTCAACGGCGTGCTGATCACCGGCGTCGGCCTGCCGCCGGCAGCGCCATTCGATGGCGCTTCACCGCTGGCGAAAGGATTTGCGACCTACGGCACCGACTCCGGTCACGCAACCAAGCCGGGCGAACCGCCTCAGCTGTTTGCTGCCAATGACGAGGCCTTCGTCAACTTTGCCCATGCGTCTTACAAGAAAGTGCGCGACGCCGCCGTCATGCTGATCGAGCGGGCTTACGGCGCAAAACCCGACAAGATGTATTACATGGGCAGTTCGGAGGGTGGGCGCGAGAGCCTGACCATGGCGCAGCGCTATCCGGCCGATTTCGACGGCATCTTCGCCCGCGTTCCCGTAGTCAACTGGGTCGGCCTGCAGCACGCCGGCACGCGCGCTGGCCTTGCGACCGCAGGCGAAGGGTGGATTCGCCCGGCCCAGGTCAAGCTCGTGCACGACGCCGTGCTCGCGGCCTGCGACGCGCAGGACGGCGTCGCCGACGGCCTGGTGGAAGATGCGGTCGGCTGCAAGGCGCGCTTCGATCCCGCAAAGCTGCTGTGCGCCAATGGGGCCGGCGGAGACCAATGTCTCAGCGCGGCGCAGGTCGCGGCCATTCGTACGCTGCATGCGCCCTACAAATTCCCGTTCGCGCTCGCTAACGGCGTCAGCGAATATCCGGGCTGGGGCGTTTCCGGTGAAGCGGCGAAATCCTATGGCCCGACCGGCGGATGGAGCGCGTGGTGGCTCGGCGCAGCATCGCCTGTGCTGCCGCCGCTGCCGACCAATGGCATCGCCTGGATCTACGGCGCGGGCGGCATTCAGCATATCTTCGCGCGCGATCCGAATTTCGATGTCGCCAAATATCGGCCGGAGGATTTCGCGGAGCGGGTGCGCGAGGTCTCGGCGCTGATGGATTCCACCAACCCCGATCTCAGCGCGTTCAAGGCCCATGGCGGCAAGCTCATCATGCTTGAACACATGTCCGACTATGCGCAGAGCCCCTACGCGGGGATCGGTTACTTTGGCGAGGTGCAAAAGCGCATGGGCGAATCCGGCGTCGCCGATTTCATGCGGCTCTATACGGCGCCCGGCGTCGATCACGTCGGCAGCGGCGGACCATCGAATGTCGACATGCTGTCGGTTCTGGTCGACTGGGTCGAGAATGGCCGCGCGCCCGGCGATCTCA
>DATBYN010000407.1:0-3085 GCA_036513695.1 Bradyrhizobium sp.
GCATCGACCACGCGCAGGCCCTGCAGCCCATGCACGCGCAGCTGGTCGTCGACCACGGCCCACGAGCTATCGGCCCGGCCCATGCGGCAGGTGCATCCGGGATGGAACGTCGTGGTGCCGCGTTGCGTTGCAGCGCCTAAAAATTCGTCGTCAGACTGCACGCCGGGTCCGGGAAAATCCTCATAGGCGTAATAGGGCGCGAGCGGTGCGGAGGCGAGCAATCGCCGCGCCAGCTTCATGCCGGCGACGATGACGCGGCGGTCGAGCTCGGCAACCAGGTAATTGGTCTGGATGATCGGCGGCGCAAAAGGATCGGCGGAGCGGATGCGGACATAGCCGCGGCTTTCGGGCCGTTGCTGCCAGGAAGCAATCGTCATGCCCGGCTCGTCCTCGAGCTGTCCCTGCACGCCCTCCTGGTAGCTTGCGGGCGTAAAGGTCAGCTGCAGGTCGGAACTCTCGGTGGTCTCGCCGGAGTGCCAGAAGCAATAGACCATGGTCGGCGACAACGACAGCAGGCCGCGCCGCGTCGTCGCCCATTTGATCGCCTCCAGCGCCAGGCTCAGCCCGCGCCGGCGTTCGTTGATGGTTTTGATGTTCTTGACGCGGGCGACCGAGCGCGGCGCGTAATGGTCCTGCAAGCCCTCGCCGACGCCCGCTAGCGCGTGGCGCACCTCGATGCCGTGCGAGCGCAAAAGATCGGGCGATCCGACGCCGGACAATTGCAGCAGTTGTGGCGAATTGTAGGTGCCGCCCGAGAGGATCACTTCCTTGTTGGCGCGAACTTCGCATGACGCACCGCCCTTGCCGCCTTTGACATAGCGCACGCCGACCGCGCGCTTGCCCTCGAAGATGATTTCGGTCGCGTGCGCATGGGTGTGCACATGGACATTCGGCCGCTTCCGCGCCGGATGCAGGAACGCGGTCGCGGCACTGACGCGCAAGCCGTTTTTAATGGTGCGCTGGGCGTAAGAGACGCCCTCCTGGATCGCGCCGTTGTAATCGGGGTTTCTGGGAATGCCGAGCGACATCGCACCCGCCATGAAGGCTTCGCAGAGCGGGTCCTTCCAGTCCATGGTGGTGACGGTCAGATTACCCTCGCGCCCGCGAAAAGTGTCTTCACCTTCGCCGATCCGCCGCTCCAGCCGCTTGAAATAGGGCAGCACATCCGGATAACCCCAGCCGCGATTGCCGAGCTGCGCCCAGGTGTCGAAATCCTGGCGCTGGCCGCGATTATAGATGTGACCATTGATCGAGGAGGAGCCGCCGAGCGTCTTGCCGCGCGGCGCGTAGATGCGCCGGCCTCCGGTCCACGGACCCGGCTCCTGCTGGTAGGCCCAGTTGATGCCCTTCATATGGAAGGTTTTGATAAAACCCGCCGGCAGATGGATGTAGGGATGCCAATCCTTCGGCCCTGCCTCAAGCACACAGACGCTGGTGTCGGCATCTTCGCTCAGCCGGTTCGCCAGCACGCATCCGGCGGAGCCCGCGCCAATGATCACATAATCGAATCTATCGGTCATCTCTGGTTCTGGCGGTTACGCTACCGCGCCTTCTCGTTCAATTGATAATTCAGATGCGCTCTTACCGTCGGCCATTCGGCTCCGATGACACTGTAGACCACGGTGTCGCGCAGCGTGCCGTTCGGCGCGATACTGTGGTTGCGCAGGATGCCGTCGAGCTTGGCGCCGAGCCGCTCGATGCCGCGCCGGCTCGCTTGATTGAAGAAATGTGTGCGGAATTCGACCGCGATGCAATCGAGCTTTTCGAACGCGTGGGTCAGCAACAGAAGTTTGCACTGGGTGTTGACCGCGCTGCGCTGCACCCGTGCCGCATACCAGGTCGAGCCGATCTCGACGCGCCGGTTCGGCGCATCGACGTTCATATAGGTGGTCATGCCCGCGATCTTGCCGTCGGCATCGAACACCGTCCAGGGCAGCATCGAGCCCGATGCCTGCAAGCCAAGCCTGCGATCGATCTCCTTACGCATGTCTTCGGGCTTTGGAACAAACGTATACCAGAGCTTCCACAGCTCGCCGTCCTTCACGGCTTCGGTCAGGCCGTCGATATGATCGTGCGACAAGGGTTTTAGCTGCGCGTAGGGGCCGCTCAGGATTACCGGTTCAGGCCAGGGCATTAGTTACTCCGCTTTTTAGGCCGTCATTGCGAGGAGCACTCGCGACGAAGCAATCCATTCTGCTTCGCGGTGCGATGGATTGCTTCGCGGAGTTTATCATCTGGCGCGCATTCACGCGACCCGTTGGCACCGCAATGACGGCAACCAACATCATCACTTGTTCAAAAAATTCAGCTTCAGGCCGGGCCGCTGCCACTCCATCGCGACAAGTTCGCCCTTGCCCGACAGCGTGATGTAGGCGGTCTTCAGCTCCGGCCCGCCGAAAGCGATGTTGGTGGTGACGCGATCGCCGGTCGGCACCTGCTCGACGAGCTTGCCGTCCGGCGCGATCACCGAGATGCAGCCCGAGATCAAGGTCGCGACGCAGATATTGCCGGAAGCTTCCACCGCCAGCGAATCGAACATCTGGTAGCCGCCGAGACCCGCGATCGGCTTGCCGCGTTCGCCGCGGTAGATCACGTCGCGCGGTTTTACTTCGCCGGGCGCGGACAGATCGAACGCCCACAGCCGCGCCGTCGGCGTCTCCGCGACGTAGACGGTGTTCTCATCGGGCGACAAACCGATGCCGTTGGCCGGCAGCAGGCCAAACCCGCCTTCGACGATCTCCTTCATTCCGGGCTTGATATAATAGAACGCCCCGACATCCATGTCGCGGGCGCGGCGCTTGCCCAAATCCGTGAACCAGAGCCCGCCGTGTTTATCGAACACGAGATCGTTCGGCCCCTTCAGCGGATGCTCGCCGCATTTGTCGAACAGGGTTTCGACCTTGCCGGTTGCGAGATCGACGCGCTGGATCGAGCCGCCGATATATTCGGCAGGCGACGGCGCGCCCGGCATCATGGTGCCGCGCGAAAGAGTCCAGCTGAAACCGCCATTGTTGCAGATATAGCATTTGCCGTCGGGCCCTATCGCAGCCCCATTGGGGCCGCCGGGAATTTCTGCGACCACCTG
>DATBYN010000408.1:0-3996 GCA_036513695.1 Bradyrhizobium sp.
AGCATCTTCGCGATATCGCCGACCCCGAGCCAGAGCATGATGATCGGCATCAGCGCCGCCTTCGGGACCGGATAGGTCACCATCAATAGCGGATTGAAAAACGACGCCACGGCGCGGCTACGGCCCATCATCAATCCCAACGGAATAGACACGATAACCGCGACACCGAAGCCGATGGCCATACGTCGCAGCGAGGCAAAGATGTTGATCAGGGATTCCTTGTCGCCGAGAATGGACGGAATTGCGCGGATCGCCTCCAGCGCGGTCGGAAAGCTGTCGGTATTGATGATCAGCGCCGCAACCTGCCAGATGCCGAGCAGACCGAGGCAGGCGAGCAATGGCGCCGAGCGTGTGAGCAGAGCGTGACCTGAAATCATGGGCGCAGCTCGTCTTCGCTGGTGTCGTCGATCATCCGCTCGATATCGACAACGTATTTCTGGTAGCGGGGATCGAGCAGAAGTTCCGCCCGGCGGCGCGGACGCGGCAGATCGATATCGACGATCTCCTTGATGCGGCCAGGCGAACGCGTCATCACCACGACCTTGTCGGACAGAAACACCGCCTCCTCGACCGAATGGGTGACGAACAGCACCGTCTTGCGGTCGCGTTCCCAGATGTTGAGCAAGTCATTCTGCAGCCGCGTGCGTGTGTGTGCATCAAGCGCGCCGAACGGCTCGTCCATCAAGAGCACCGCGGGGTGATAAGCGAGCGTGCGCGCGAGCGCGACGCGCTGCTTCATGCCGCCGGACAATTCCTTGGGGTAAAAATGCTCAAAGCCCTTCAACCCGACCATCTCGATCAATGCGCGGCTTTGCGCTTCGGCGTCCGCGGTCTTCACGCCCTGCTGACGCGGGCCGTACATCACGTTGCCGAGCACGCTCTTCCAGGGAAACAGCGCGAACTCCTGAAACACCGGCCCGCGGTCGGGGCCGGGCCCGGTGATCGTCTTGCCCTTCATCCTGGCGGCGCCTTCCGTCGGACTGACAAAACCGCCGACGATATAGAGCAACGTCGATTTCCCGCAGCCGGAGGGGCCGAGAATGGAGACGAAGGCGCCATCCTCGATGGCCAGCGAAATCTCCGACAAGGCCAGATGGTCCTGGCGGCCCGAGGTCCGAAAAACCTGTGAGACCCGATCGATCTCGATCATGGCAGCCGCCTGCTTGGGCGACAGCGCAGCTTCAACCCGAGCATCTGGTCGCGATGGCAATACCTTCATTCCCGCTTTGCTTCCCGGCATAGGTCCCTTGGGCGCTCAGGGTTTCCCGATCAACGGACTGAGCATAGCGGAAACCTGCAAGTTTTGGCGATGTCGATTTGCCACCACCATCTCATTGGGGACCGGATCGCCTGAGCACCGCGCGTACCGGCGCCGCGTCGAGACCGCTCAGTTTCAACGGCAGCGCTATCAATTCGTAGTCGCCTGGCTCGACCTCGGCCAGCACAAGATTCTCGACAATTCGAAGATCGTACCGCTTGCAAACCATATGTGACGGCAGGACTTTTGAGGCCTCCGGGTCGACGGACGGAACGTCGACGCCGATCAGCCGCGTACCACGAAGCGCCAGCCGCTCGACCGTCTCCGGAGCCAGGGCACGGAAACCGGTCGGCCAGGCCAATTGATCGCCCCTGTCCATCAATTTGAAGAGCAGCCGTGGCGGAGCGCCGTCGAGGGCGGATGCGATCTCATCAAAACTACAGAGAGCATCCGTTCCGCGTGCCTCAATGACCCTCGCCGGGCCGATGAAATCGGCGAGATCCAACATGTCGATGCTGGCGCCGGCGGGATCATAGTGCAACGGTGCATCGGCATGAGCGCCGCAATGCGTCGACATCGCGATGCTGGCCACGTTGACAGGACAGTCGGGCCCGATTGTAAATGTCTGATTGACCGCGAACGCGGCATCGCCGGGAAAGACCCCCATGCCGACGCGCAGCGCGGGCGATATGTCGATCAGGGTTTTCACAATTGAGTCCTGACCTGCCAGAGCTCTGGGAACAGCACAACGTCCAGCATCTTGCGCAAATAAGTAACGCCGGAAGAGCCGCCGGTACCTCGCTTAAATCCGATGATCCGCTCCACCGTCGTCACGTGGTTAAAACGCCAGCGGCGGAAATAATCCTCGAAATCCAACAGCTTTTCGGCAAGCTCGTACAATTCCCAGAAGCGGGTCGGGTCTTGATAGACCGCCAGCCACGCGTTCCGGACGCTGTCGCTCGCTTCGTGCGGCACGGAGACATCGCGCTCGAGAATGGCGTCATCGATGCCAAGACCGCGGCGATACAAGAGCTGTATGGTGAGATCGTAGATACTCGGGGCCCGCCGGACCGCCTCGAGGCGTTCGACAGCGGCGTCGTCGTCCCTGTGAGTCTGGATCATCGCGGCATTCTTGTTGCCGACCAAAAATTCGATCACCCGATACTGCCAAGACTGGAAGCCGGAAGATTGCCCAAGCAAGCCGCGAAATTCCGTATACTCGCTCGGCGTCATCGTACGAAGCACGTCCCAGGCCGAGTTGAGTTGCTCAAGGATGCGGGACACGCGCGACAGCGTCTTGAAGGCTGGCTGCAGGTCGTCCGCGGCGATCAGCCGGCAGGTGGCGCTCAGCTCGTGAATCGCGAGCTTCATCCAGAGCTCCGACGTCTGGTGCTGGATAACGAACAGCATCTCGTCATGGGCGGTGGAAAGCGGCTGCTGTGCCTGAAGAATCTTGTCGAGCTGGAGATAGCCTGAATAGGATATTTCCTTGCGCTGACTCATCGCGTTCACGCCTTTTGACGAGTCGATGATGCTTTCGCAGCATGCCGTACCCGGTATGCTGCGGACGATATTTTAAACTTAAAATGATTGTCTTTTGCTGTCAATCCGGATTTCCGCTATGCTTCAGGCCTGCCGTCCGGCTCTTGATCGCAAGGCTCTCCATGATGTCGTCAGCCTCCATGACTTCTCGCGAGGCATGCGTCGGGCGCGATCTGGTCGATCCGCTTCGCAGTTTCCGCGACCGTTTTGTCATTCCCGACGGGATCATCTATCTCGACGGAAATTCGCTCGGTCCAATGCCCCGGGCCGCGGCGGACGTCCTCAACCATACGATCGAGCGAGAGTGGGGCCAGGATCTCATCAGGAGCTGGAATAGCGCGGGATGGTTCGACATGCCCGTTCGGCTCGGCGATCGCCTCGGGGCGCTGATTGGGGCGGCTCCGGGTCAAACGCTGGTATGCGACACCACGTCGATCAATCTCTACAAAGCCATCCACGCGGCCATCGGGTTGCGGCCCGATCGCAACGTGGTCATTGCCGAGGACCAGTCGTTCCCGACGGACCTCTACATCATCGAGGGCGCCATGAAGTCCGCGGGCCGTCCGATGAAGCGGCGATTGATCGGCACCGACGGACCGTCGATCGAAGCCCTGATTGATCGAAACGTCGCAGTCGCAGTGCTCTCGCACGTCAATTACCGCACCGGCGAGCTGCTCGACATGGCCGCTATCACCAAACAGCTGCACGACGTCGGCGCGCTGGTGGTATGGGACCTCTGTCATTCGATCGGCGTGGTGGAGATCGCGTTCGACGATCATGCTGTCGACTTCGCCGTCGGTTGTACCTACAAATATCTCAACGGTGGTCCGGGCTCTCCGGCATTCATTTCCGTCGCGAAGGCGCATCAAGCCACCGCCCAACATCCATTATCGGGCTGGTGGGGTCATGCCGCCCCCTTTGCCTTCGATCGCGACTTCCGGCCCGACACCGGCATCAAGCGTTTTCTCTGCGGAACCCAGCCGATCATTTCCCTGCGTGGCGTGGAGGTCGCTCTCGACGCCATGCAGGGCGTCGAGGTGGCGGCTTTGAGACAGAAGAGCCTCGCGCTCACCGAACTTTTCATGGCGCGTGTCAATGCGCTCTTGCCGGGCCTCGATATCGTGACGCCGCGGGAGCCGTTGCAGCGCGGCAGCCAGGTAGGGATTTCCTTCGACAATGGCTATGCGGTGGTTCAG
>DATBYN010000409.1:0-5472 GCA_036513695.1 Bradyrhizobium sp.
GAAGGATTGCTGAACCGATGCGGGCGGCGGCTGGCGAAACGAAAGCTGTCGCCTTGCTTGAGGGTCCAGCTTTCGGCATCGACGGTGAGTTTCATTTTGCCCGAAAGCACGAGGCCCGCTTCTTCGCCATCATGGGTATACGATTCGTCGCCGGTGCTGCCGCCGGGCTCCATGTGGACCAGAAACAAATTGAGGCGGCCATCCGATCCGGCCGGGCTGAGCAACTGCTTGGAGATGCCAGTGCGCCACAGGTTCAATTTCGCACGTTTGGCCTCGCGGGTGACGATGGCATCGGATGCGGTCTTGCTGCTTTCTTTGGCACCGAACAAGCCGGCGATGCCGACGCCGAGCACGTCCGCGAGCGTCGCCAATACCCGCAGCGAGGGCGAGGACAGGCCGCGCTCGATCTGGCTGAGAAAGCCGATCGACAGATCGGTGCGGGCGGCAACCTCCTCGAGCGACATCGCGCGGGAACGCCGCAAGTCGCGGATCCGCTGCCCGACCGCGACATCCATCGCCGGCTTCGCCTTCATGGCTGGCGCCGCCTTCATGGCCGGCGCCGCCCTGGCGGCCGGTTTGCTCATTCGCTTGCCACCGCTCACGTCAAACCGCTTCCTTCATGTGCATGAAAATCCCTTGCGCGTCTGTCGCCAATGTGACCATAATTTCACGATTGTGAAAATAGGCTTGGACGGCGAAACGCACAATTGGCTGTGTGTGAGAGGGATTACGCCGGCCGGTGCCCAACCTAGTGAGAGGGTACGATGCTCTTCAAACGTCTCGTTCAGGCCGCGACCGCGGTTCTCGCACTTGCCATTGCCGCGCCCGGGTCGGCGCAGCAGGTGCTCAAGGTGGGCTCGACGCCTACCGGCGTGCCCTTCAGCTTCCTCGATACCAAGAGCAACAGCATTCGGGGCGTGATGGTCGATCTCGTCACCGAGATCGGCAAGGATGCCGGTTTTCAAGTGCAGATCGAGCCAATGCAGTTTTCCACGCTGATCCCGTCGCTGACGTCGAACAAGATCGACATCATCTCGGCGGCGATGTTCGCGACCGCAGTGCGCAAGGAGGTGATCGACTTCTCGGACGCCGTCTACACCTATGGCGAGGGTCTGATCGTGCCGAAGAGCGACACCAAGGCCTATGCCGCGCCGGAAGATCTGAAGGGCGAAGTGGTTGGCGCCCAGGTCGGCACGGCTTTCGTCGACGCTTTGAAAAAGACGGGATTGTTCGGCGAGGTCAAAGCGTACGACACCATTCCGGACATCCTGCGCGACGTGAACACGGGCCGTCTCAAGGCCGGGTTCGCCGACTATCCGATCCTGGCCTACAATCTCAAGCAAGGCAATTTTCCGGAATCGCGTCTGGTCGATAGCTACAAGCCGACCATTGTCGGCACCGTCGCGATCGGGGTCCGCAAGGGGGATACGGAGTTGCTTGCGAAGATCAACGCCTCGCTCGCCAAGCTGAAAGCAAATGGCACCGTCGACAAGATTCTCGACAAATGGGGACTCAAGGCACAGGGCGCATGAACAGAGCGCACGCATAGATGCAGAAGTTTCTGCATGACTCGACCGAGTTCTTGCCGATCCTGCTGCAGGGGGTATGGCTGACGATCCTCGTCACCTTAGGCTCGCTGATCCTGTCGACGATCCTCGGGCTGTTATGGGCTTTGCTGCGGGTCTCCGGCGTCCGCGCGCTGTCCGGGGTGAGCGCCGGCCTGATCAATGTGATCCGTGGCATCCCGATCATCGTGCTGCTGTTCTATCTCTACTTCGTGATGCCCGATTTCGGCGTCACGCTGACCGCATTGCAGGCGGCGATCCTCGGTCTCGGCATCGCTTATTCGGCCTATCAGGCGGAAAATTTTCGCGCCGGCATCGAGGCCATCGACAAGGGACAGATCGAAGCCGCGCAGACCATCGGCATGGGCTGGTGGCTGACCATGCGCCGCGTGGTGCTGCCTCAGGCGGTCCGCATCGTGCTGCCGCCCTACGGCAACATCATGATCATGCTGCTGAAGGATTCCTCGCAGGCTTCGACGATCACGGTTGCCGAACTCGCGTTACAAGGCAAGCTGATTGCTTCCTCGACCTTCAAGAACACCAGCGTGTTCACCCTCGTCGCGCTGATGTATCTCACCATGAGCATCCCGCTGATCCTGCTGGTCCGGCATCTCGAGAAGCGGGCAGGCCGCCGATGATCGAGCTGCGCGATGTCCACAAGAAGTTCGGCAGCGTCGAGGTGCTCAAGGGCATCACCGCGTCCGTCGAGAAAAGCGAGGTCGTCTGCATCATCGGCCCGTCCGGCTCCGGCAAGTCGACCATCCTGCGCTGCATCAACGGGCTGGAGAGCCATGACGCCGGCGACATTCTGGTTGAGGGCGCGCGGGTCGATAGCAGGGCAAAATCGATCGTTGCAATCCGCACCCAGGTATCGATGGTGTTCCAGCGCTTCAATCTGTTTCCGCACCGGACGGCGCTCGAAAACGTCGTCGAAGGGCCGATCTATGTGAGGAACGAACCGCGCACTGATGCGCTCGATCGCGGCCGCAGCCTGCTCGCGCAAGTCGGCCTCGCCGAAAAGGCCGACGCTTATCCGGCGCAGCTTTCGGGCGGCCAGCAGCAGCGTGTCGCCATCGCGCGGGCGCTCGCCATGCAGCCGAAGGCGATCCTGTTCGACGAGCCGACCTCGGCGCTCGATCCCGAACTGGTCGGCGACGTGCTTTCGGTGATGCGCAAGCTCGCCGACGACGGCATGACCATGGTCGTGGTCACCCACGAAATGGGGTTCGCTCGTGATGTCGCCGATCGGGTGCTGTTCATCGATGGCGGCGTCATCGTCGAGCAGGGCGCGGCGAAGGCCGTGCTCAATCAACCGCAGCACGCGCGGACGCAAGATTTCTTGCACCGCGTCCTGCATCCGTTGTGACAACGTGCCGGACCGTACGATCGTGACCTACAAACCCCTTGCGCTGCCGCCAAGCCTTTATGCGGACACCGCTGTTCCACCAGTCCCGACGCCTGCGCTCGACGCCGACAAGAACGTGTCGGTCGCGATCATCGGTGGCGGGTTCGCCGGACTTTCGACCGCGTTGCATCTCGCCGAGCAGGGGACCGATGCAATCGTCCTCGAAGCGCAAGAGCCGGGCTGGGGCGCGTCGGGCAACAATGGCGGTCAGCTCAATCCGGGACTAAAGCTCGATCCCGACACGATCGAGGCGGATTTCGGCGCCGATCTCGGCCGGCGCATGATCGCGTTCGCCTACAACACGCCGGTGTTTACCCTCGATCTGATCCGCCGTCTCGGCATAGAGTGTGAGGCACGGCAGAACGGCACGCTGCGCGCGGCCTATCATGAAGCCAACGCGGCAGCCGTCGAGACCACGGCAGAACAGTGCATCCGCCGCGGCATGCCGGTCAGCGTGCTCGACCGCACCGCCGCGCAGCAGGCGACGGGCACGGATCGCTATGTCCGTGCGATGCGGGACGCACGCGGCGGCGATCTGCAGCCGTTGAGCTACGCGCGGGGCCTTGCGCGCGCCGCGCTCGCGGCCGGCGCTGCGATCCACGGCCAGACGCCGGCAATCTCGCTACGGCGTGAAGCCGGACGATGGCGCATCGAGACGCCGCGCGCCGTGGTGCGGGCCGAGAAGGTTCTGATCGCCACCAACGGATTTACGGATGATCTCTGGCCAGGCCTGCGCCGTACCATCGTGCCGATATTCAGTTCGATCGCCGCGACCGAGCCACTTCCCGACGAAGTCGCGCGAACAATCATGCCGACGCGGTCGGTACTGTACGAAAGCGGCCATATCACCGTCTATTATCGCATCGACGCGTCGAACCGTTTGCTGATGGGCGGCCGCGGGCCGATGCAATGGATCAAGAATCCATCCGCGGTCGCCTATCTCATGCGCTATGCCGTCCGGCTGTGGCCGGCGCTCCAGGGGGTTCGCTGGACCCACGGCTGGAACAGCCGGCTTGCCATGACCGCCGATCACTATCCGCATGTGCATGAGCCCGGACCGGGCGTGCTGGTCTATCTCGGCTGCAACGGCCGCGGCGTCGCGCTTGCGAGCGCGATGGGACAACAATTGGCGCGGCGGCTGGTCGGCGGCGAGGCGGCGGAGATCGACATGCCCATCACGTCGCCAAAACCAATTCGCTTTCATGCATTCTGGCCCGTCGGCGTCAGGAGCGTCGTGCTCTACGGCCGGATTCGCGATCGTCTCGGAGTGTAGCGTTGCGGTGTCATTCCCCCCGAAAGCGCGATCGAGAGACGCTCCCATGCCACCTCATCTCCGGGCAACCCAAGTCTCAGCCACTGCGGTTCATCGGCAAAGACGCGCACATGGATACCATGGCGTCCCAATTTCTCGACGATGTTGATCGCCTCGGAATGCCGGGCGAGGCGGAACAGCGGCGTTCCGCCGAGCACGGTAAAGCGCGCGGCTTCCAGCATGGCATCGAGCCGCTGCCGACCGGACTCAAGGCGCGCGGTCGTCGCGGCAAGCCATTGTGCGTCGCCGAGCGCCGCCTTGCCGATCGAGAGTGCGGGGCCCGAAACTGCCCACGGTCCGAGCTCGGCGCGGATGAGTTTAGCCAACGAGGCTTCCGCAATCGCAAAGCCGAGCCGCAATCCGGCCAATCCGTACGTTTTGCCGAAGGACCGCAGAACGATCGTGCTAGGCGACAGTTCCGAGGCGATGCTCGCTGCTTCCGGCAGTACATCGACAAAAGCTTCGTCGACGATCAGCAGCCCGTTCCTGTTCGCAAGCGTCGCGGCGACGGCGCGAAGCGCGTCCGCCGGAATGATACGCCCGGTCGGGTTGTTCGGGTTGACGACGATGACAATATCGGCGCGGTCGCTTTGCGCGAGATCATTCACCAGCGAAACGCCATGTCCCTGTCGCGTCCAGCAAACCTGGTGCTCCTCGTAGGTCGGCCCAAGAATCGCAACGTCAGACTTTGTCGCGAGGCGCGGAAGAAGCTGGATCAAGGCCTGCGTGCCCGAAGCCGCAACGATCATTTCGGAATTGGCAACGCGATACCTCGTCGCGGCTGTGGCCAGCAGCGCGTCCTCCTCGGAGCGCGTCGGCAGCCGCGACCAGACTTCTGTCGGCAGCGGGGGAATAGGGAAGGGGACTGGATTGATCCCGGTCGAGAGATCGATCCACGGCTCCGGCGCGCCCGGAAACCGCTTTCGCGCGGCATCCAGATTGCCGCCGTGCAAGATGAGTTCCGCGCCGGCGGGGTGCGTGATAGGCAGGGCCCTTACATTCAGATGTTCCGGATCACGCATGTTTGCCGAACTCGCTTTCACCGCGCTCGTCATCGAATTAGCTTTCGGATATCCGGACGCGATCTATCGCTGGATCGGCCATCCCGTCAGCTGGACCGGGGCGCTGATAGCATGGTGCGACCGTATCTGGAACCGTCAAGAGTTTTCGTTCGAACGCCGTCGCATGCT
>DATBYN010000410.1:0-10897 GCA_036513695.1 Bradyrhizobium sp.
GAAGATCTACCAATTCCCTGCCGGGGGCCGTGCGGCTCTCGGCGGACGTCGCTATGAGGAGACCAAGACCGACACCTCCGATCGCCTCTCGGAACGCTTCGACCAAGCCGCCTGCAGCGGCAGCTGGTATCACGAGGAAGCCATCCAGGAAGCCAAGCCGGAGTGGCAGCGCTGATGCCAACCGCAAGCTCGATACCGATGCGAAGGTCTTGGGTGCGATATCAAAAGTGGAAAACGGGTCGGAACCAGATGTTCCGGCCCTTTTTGGTCCAGCCCTGTTTTACGTCAGCTCGCACGCCGTCGTCGGCCGTTTCGCGTGCCTGACGGTGGTGCCGATCTTGGTAATTTTCAGCGTGACGCCGCCGCCCGAATAGCGCGAACCCGACAAGGTCAGGCGCCTCGGGAGCGTCACCGCCCTGCCGTCGATCTGCAGAAAGGCGCGGGAATCGTTTTGGAAAAACCCGACCAGGAATTGCGTGCCGTCGGCACAGTGATAGCTTTGGAAGGTCTGCGCCAGCGCCGGCGACGAGACAACTGCCACAACGACTACTACCGCCCCGAAAATTGAATGCTTTCGCCGATTCATATTTGCCCCCGTGAGCCGCTAATATAGACGAGAGCCATGCGCCCGGCACGCCCCACCGGTCATTTCTCTGCCGCAGACGATGGCTTAAGCTAGTCCGATGTCAGATTCACAGGCCCGTTCACCTGCCCGCCACCTCGATCTTGCCGGTGCGAGCAATTTTCGCGACCTCGGCGGCTATCGGGCCAGCGACGGCCGCAGGGTCCGCTGGCGGCAGCTCTTCCGTTCCAATCATCTTGGTAACGTCACCGACGGCGACGTCGTGATCCTGCGCGGCCTCGGTCTCAAAAACGCGTTCGATTTTCGTGGCACCGAGGAGCGTGCCACGGCCGTATGCGCCCTGACGGAGATCGCGGTTCATTCGCTGCCGATCGAGCCGACCGTGGTTGCGGCGCTGCGCGCGCGCCTCGCCAGCGGTGTCGCACTGTCGACGGCTGACGCCGTGGACGTGATGCGCGATTCCTATCGCAACTATGTGAGTCAGAATACACCGCGCTTCCGTGCGCTGTTCGCCCATCTGCTCAAAGACCGCGCGCCGCTGGTGATCCATTGCTCCGCGGGGAAGGACCGCACCGGCTTTGCCTGCGCGCTGATCCTGCACGCGCTCGGGGTGCCCGACGAGGTGATCGCGGAAGATTACCTGTTGACCAACCGCTTCTATCGCCGCGATCCCTCCGCCAGCTCCGATCTGCCCGATGATGTCAGGCAGGTGCTCGGCTCGGTAGAGACGTCGTTCCTTGCCGCAGCCTACGACGCCGTCGGCTCCGACTATGGCGGTCTCGAAACCTATTTCCGTGACGGGCTAGGCCTCGGTGCGCGCGAACGCGCAACGCTTCAGGCGAGCTATCTGGAGGCCTGAATCTCCCCGTATTTTTTTGCGGCGGGGAGAACCGCTTCAGGCAGCGGCCTCCAACTCGGCATCGAGGTCGGCGATGACGTCCTCGAATGCCGAGATCGCCTGTTGTACCGCCGCGATCTGGATCAGCTCCCAGCCGTTCACCGGACCGATCCGGTTCTGCAGCGCGACAACCAAATCCCGCCGCTGCTCCTTGAGCTGAACGAGCGGCAAACCGTGGTCAGGCAGATGTCTCATCATAATAGCTTTCCCAGCCCTTGGATTGAACAACCTCGACGTATAGCGGGATGAATCTGCCGTCAGCTTACAAAACTCCGGCAAATTTTAGCGATCGGCCGGGTTGCCCAAAGGCTACCCCGTCGCTTCCGGCGCACCGACGATCGAACCGACGAGTGCCTGCGTAACGCAGGCTGTCGCCCATTCGCTGGTATGAAGTTGGCTGCCGTCGTCCAATTCCTCAATCGGAATCTTGTCCTGAACCCAGCGTCGCATCAAGGCGAAACGGTGAAATACGTTGACGCCCGCCTTCTCGCCGGCGGCCGATATGCGCGACACCATCTCCTCGGAAAATCCGATCTTGTCGGAACCCACGAGGGCTCTCGTATATTGTAAGTCCATCAGCACCACATCCATCGGCAGACAGGCGAGCCAGTCCAGTCCGACCGCGATCGCAGCCGACACCTCGTCGAAATTATAGTCTAGCTTGCGAAAGACCGCGTTGGTGCCGACCTGCCAGATCACGAGCGAAGGCGCTTCATCGATGACGTCGGGCTCAAATCGCGACAGTTCCTCCGGAGCTTCCTGGCCTCCTATTCCCCGGTTGATAACGTCGATCATCCGGCCATAGAACCGCTGCCGCAGAATCATCTCTAGTCTGTACGGATACGGCAGAATCCTGTCCACACCCGCTGTCGACGACGATCCGATCGTCACGATCCTGGTCTTCCGCTGGCGCTCGAGGCTCTCAGTCAAATGCGGAAGCGCATAGTTGAAATCAACGAGATCGGGGTGCGTCTCGCAAGGCCGAGCTAGGTCAGGCATCTGAATATCCCAAATCTTGGTTCACGGAACAATCCGTCGCAAACAGCATTTGGGCGCGGAATTTCGCAGCATTGCAATTGAAATTGGCATGGCGTTAGTCTGGGCGTTCATCGCCGTCTGGTCAGGAGCATCATCATGGACGGAAAAGTCGTTGTCGTGACCGGCGCCTCGGGCTCGCTCGGACGGGTGGTCGCCGAATTAGCCCTTGCGCGGGGTGCAAAGGTTGCGGGCGTCGACCACGCTGCATCGCAGATGCCAGCGACCGCAAATCGGATCGAACTCGGCGGGGTCGATCTTTCCGATCCGGCGCAGGCCAAAAAGGCGATCGACGCCGTCGCTTCACATTTCGGCAAATGCGACGCGCTGATCAATATCGCCGGCGGCTTTGCGTTCGAAGCTGTCGCCGAGGGCGATCCAAGGACCTGGCAGCGCATGTACGCGCTGAATGTGCTCACCGCGCTGAATGCCTCGCGATCGGCGCTGCCATATCTTGCCGCCTCCCCGTCAGGGCGGATCGTCAATATCGGCGCCATGGGCGCGCTGCAGGCCGGCGCAGGGATGGGCCCCTATGCGGCGTCCAAAGCCGGGGTGCATCGCCTGACCGAGGCGCTCGCCGCGGAGTGGAAAGGCAAGATCACCGTCAACGCCGTGCTGCCCTCGATCATCGACACCGCTGCCAACCGCGCCAGCATGCCAAAGGCGGATTTTACAAAATGGGTGACGCCGCAGGAATTGGCCGAGGTGATCCTGTTTCTCACAAGCGACGTCGCCAGCGCCGTCACGGGCGCGCTGATCCCGGTGAACGGGCGCGTGTAGCGCTCACGCCTCCGCCAGCTTCTTCAACACCGCGCTGAAACGGATACTGCGCTTGCCGGCGAGCGCGGTGGCTTCCGCGACCGCGCCCTCATCGGTGTAGGTGCCGGAAAAGCCGATGCCGACTTCGTAACCCCCGAACACCGTCCGTTCGCCCTCGCTCGGGGTATGCTCGTGATTGATCAGTTCGCCTTTCCACCGGCCATTGGCGCTGCTGTAGGCGCCGATATAATCGAAGAACCCATCGCCGCCGCGGATCCGGCCGTCGTGCAGCAGCATGACGCCGGTGTTGCCGCCGTCGATGCCGTCGAGCATGCGGATGTGGATGGAATAGAGCCCATTGCCGATGCCGCCCTCCTTGAACGGCGGAATGGGAGGCGCGGCGTCTTCGCTGATCGGCGTCATCACCGAGTTGAAGGCCACGCCGGGTAATTGCGGCGTGCCGCCTTCAAAATGATATTGCTCGCCCTGCGGCCGGCCGACGAGCGACAACGTGATATGGTCGGTCTTGAGAAGTGGCTGGAAATTCGGATCGTAATTGTGGCGGATGGTCGACATCTCGACCGATACCTTGCCGTCGGCCGATTCCTGGTAGGTACCGACGAACCCGAAAGCAGAATTTCCGCCCATCATCTTGCCGTCATAGCAATACAGAACGCCGCGGCGCGAGCCGTGCACCGTACGCATCTCGACCTTGTAAAGTCCCTTCAGCATTTCGGCCTGCGATCTCTTGGTTCGCAACCTCTGATCTTCACCGGCCTGTCACAAATGTCGGATGAAGTTAATATGTTTGCACCATTCAATCCGGAACCAGCAAGCGCAGCTTCGATTTGAATCGAATGCTCTGTTTGCCCGCGAGCGCGATGCCGTCGCTTTCAGCGCCGTCATCGGTATAGGTTCCGGTAAATCCGATGGTCACGATTTTACGCTCCCATACCGGCCGCGCGCCGAAGGTCGGCGAGTGCTCCTGGTTGGTCACCTCGCCCTTCCATTTGCCGTTGGCGCAAGTGTAGGTGCCATAGGCATAAAAGAAGGAATCGCCGCCGCGCAGCGTGCCGTCGCGCACGACCATGACGCCCTGATTGCCGCCCTCGACGCCATCGAGCATCTCTACGGTGATATGGTAGAGGCCATTCCTGATCGTCACGTTGGTCGCGCCCGTCTTGTCCCGAGCGCTACGATACCCGTTCCGGTGTCGTTTGATCAAATCACACTGCAGGCGCCGGGGCCAATCCGGGCTAGACTCGGACATTGAGTCGCACGCACGACACAGGAGCCCCTTTGGAAACCGCGCTTTATTTGCCCGTCAAACGCTTCCTCGAAAAGCTCGGCTTCACGGTCAAGGGCGAAATCAGCGGCTGCGACCTGGTGGCGCTGAGCGGCGACGATCCCCCGATCGTCGTGGTCGGCGAATTGAAGCTTTCGTTCAATCTTGAACTAATCCTGCAGGCCGTCGACCGCGCCGGCGCCTGCGACGAGGTTTGGCTCGCCGCCAAAATGTCCGCGCGCGGTAAGGGACGCGAGAGCGACGCGCGCTATCGCAATTTGTGCCGCCGGCTCGGCTTTGGCATGCTCGCCGTCACCGCTTCCGGCGATGTCGAGGTGATCGTCAAGCCGCCAACGACCAGCCCGCGCCGCGATCCCAAAAAGCGCTCGCGCCTGGTCGCCGAGCATCGGCGGCGCCTGGGCGACCCGGCGCTGGGCGGAAGCACGCGCGCGCCGATCATGACGGCCTATCGCCAGCAGGCGCTGGCATGCGCGGCAGCGCTGGCGCGAGGGCCGCGGCGGGTACGCGATCTCAAGCTAGAAATTCCCGACGCCCCTAAAATCCTGCTGCACAATGTCTATGGCTGGTTCGATCGCGCCGAGCGCGGCATTTATGAGCTGACCGATGCCGGACGCGCTGCGCTGAAACGCTGGCCGCAGCAACCGCTCGGGTTTGCAAGCGCCGGCGATTCCGTTCCGTGAACGAAAGCCGCAGGAGGACACCATGATCGTGGTAACCGGCAGCGTGACAGCGAAGCAAGATTGCTTCGAGGAGGTCCGCAGATTGAGTGTCGAACATGTCCGTCGCTCGCGCGGCGAGCCCGGATGCATCTCCCACGCGGTGCATGTCGATTGCGAGAATCCAATGCGGCTAGTGTTCGTCGAGCAGTGGGCCGATCGCGCCGCGCTGTTGACCCATTTCGCGGTGCCGGATTCGCGACATTTCGTCCGCGCGCTGCAGCCGCTCGCCGCCGCGACGACCATTGAGATTTATGACGCTACAAGAGTGGAAAACTTTTAATTCGAGAACGCATAGCTGGATTGCCACACCAATTTCATATTGCAATGCAACATGGAGGCTTCTAGGTATTCCGGACCAAATGAGAGGCCCCGATGAGTGAAGACTGGAATACGAAATATGGACCGCGGCGTGTCCGGCGCGATCCGCCGACGCTGGATGAAGCTATCTTTGCCGCGATCGGCATCACCGATGATCAGAATGAGCAGGCGGAGATCGCCGCGTCGCTGATGGGGTTGCCGATCGAAGCCGTCACTGCCGAGGTGAAGAAGATGGCGCGTACGTCGGCGCGCTTGACGACGCGGGTGATCGCGGGCGAACAGGGCGCGCAGCGCTCGGTTGTGGTCGAACGCAGGGTTGTCAGGAGATTCGGCAACGACAAGCGCACCGGGACCTGACGCGCGCCTTTGGGCACGGACGATTAGAATTCGCGCCTTGCCCGACAGCAAGGCGCGATTTTTTATGAGGCTCGCTACGCCGTCCGGCCCCAGCCATACATCTGAAGAACGAGCTTCCAATACATCCAGTTGAAGTTGATCAGCGCGCGCGCCGTATCGGCCGGCGTCGCGGTCGATGCTTTTGCAAACTCCGGCCGTGGTTGCTGCGTTAGATCGATGCTACCGGTGGATTCGCCGTGACGGAATGTCAGCTGGGCGCCGAATTTCTGGGCGAGCGCCCGCATCGCCTGGTTTTGCGCGCCGGTCGTGATCCGCAAGGAGCGGTAACCCCTGGCGCGGGCCTCCGCGATCAGCTTTTTGAACAGGATGCTGCCGACGCCCAGCCGACGCTGGCTGGCTTCGACGCTAAAGGCGATCTCGGGGAGTGAATCCGGGGAGTGATCCGGCGGATGCAGTTCCGCGGCACCCCGTACCACGCCGTTTTCGAAATAAGCGATGATGACGGTGCCATCTTCGGCGCATTTCGCGGCATAGCGTTCAATAAAACTGTCGTCCAGGAAGCCATGGAAGCGATCGCGACGGATCTCGGAATCGAGCCGCAGAAGATGATCGCGCAGCAGCGGCAATTCTTCTTGCTGTTGCAGCGTCCGGACGTAGCCCTTGGCACGCGCCGAACGGGTGATGTCTTGGTATTTCACTTGATAACTCCTCTTGGAAATCCCTCGAGGAGGCGTCGAATCCCTAGTTTCGTTATATTGTGCATTGCAACACGCAATTCAAGATAGCTTACCGCCTCAAATAACGGCACCGCTGCGACAGCGTTAACGCGCCCTCCGGCCTCGCTGGCGTTAACAATTCCTTGACGTTTGCCGCGATCGGCAAGCTACTTGCAGGCGCTGAATTTGGGCCGGGCTTTGGCCGGCGGATTCGTGCCGAAGCTTGGCGGATTCTTGGAGGATTCTTGGAGGTCCATCGTGGCTGTCGTGCTCGACACGAGTACTGCGGTACCGAATCGACGACTTGCGGTCTGGCAAGACATCGTCTGCGATACGTTTGTCGGGCTCGATTGCAAGTCTCCCATGCACGGCGCGTTTTGGGGTTCGGTTGCGCAGTCAATGATCGGCCCGGTGTCGTGCACACAGGTCGATTCCTGCGCCCAGCGGGTCTTCCGGACGCCGTCCCGGATCGCGCGTGCCAGCGAAGATTTTGTGCTCGTGGCTTTAGGAAACAGCGGCGTTAACGGCGTGTTTCAGGATGGCCGAGAAGCCGTCGTATCCGCGGGCCAGTTCGTGATCTATGACACCACCCGCCCCTACGAGCTACGCTTCGACGACGGCTTTTCGCAGACGATCTTTCAGGTGCCCCGAAAACTTCTGCACCAGCGCGTCGGCTCGTTCGACGCGCTGACGGCGACCACGTTCTCTGCGGATCGTCCGCTGGAACGGCTGGCCTATGAGTTCTTGACTAGCCTGAGCAAGACAATCGACCAGGTCGATCCTGCCACGGCGAACCGCCTGATGGACCAGGGGCTGGATCTGGTCGCGATGGCCTTCGCCGACCGGCTGCATCAGCACTCGCCGGACCAGTCGTTTCACAGATCCGCGCTGCTCTATCGTCTCAAGAGCTACATCCTGACGCATCTGCGCGACCCCGAACTGTCGATGACGCGCGCGGCCGCCGCGATCGGAATCTCGCCACGCTATGCCAGCGATCTGATGGCCGCCGAACAGATCTCGTTCCGCAGCTACGTCCAGGCTCAACGTCTGGAACGATGCAAGCGCGATTTGTCGGACCCCGCCCATTCGGTCCGGCACGTCAGCGACGTCGCCTTCGCCTGGGGTTTTAACGACCTCGCCCATTTCAGCCGCATCTTCAAGCAACGGTTCGGCGTCGCGCCGCGCGAGTGGCGCGAGCACCCAACGCCATAATCCGCCTTCCCTGCTCTTCTGCCAGTTACGACAAGTTTTCGTTCCGCTGCGGACAAGCGGCGCGGCGGCGCATGGCTGTAGGGTTCGGACCAGCGATTGTCTGTCTCCCAAGGCGAAAGGATGATTTCGATGGGTCTGGTTCATCAGAAATACAGGGTTGCGGTGGTTCAGGCGGCGCCGGTCTGGCTCGATCTTGATGCAACGGTGGACAAGACGATCGCTCTGATCGAACAGGCCGCCGGCGAGGGCGCCAAGCTGATCGCGTTTCCCGAAACCTTCATTCCCGGATATCCGTGGCAGATCTGGCTCGGCGCTCCCGCCTGGGCGATCGGCCGCGGCTTCGTGCAGCGCTATTTTGACAATTCGCTGTCATACGACAGCTCGGAGGCCGAAAAGATCCGCAAGGCTGTGAAGCGCGCGAAGCTGACCGCGGTCATCGGCTTGTCCGAACGCGAAGGAGGCAGCCTCTACATTGCGCAATGGCTGATCGGCCCCGACGGCGAGACCATCGCAAAGCGGCGCAAGCTGCGGCCGACCCATGCCGAGCGCACCGTGTTCGGCGAGGGCGACGGCAGCGACCTCGCCGTCCATGATCGCGCCGACGTCGGACGGCTCGGTGCGTTGTGCTGCTGGGAGCATCTGCAGCCGCTGTCGAAATATGCGATGTATGCCCAGAACGAACAGGTACACGTCGGCGCCTGGCCGAGTTTTTCGCTCTACGATCCGTTCGCGCACGCGCTCGGTTCCGAGGTCAACAACGCCGCCAGCAAAGTTTACGCGGTCGAGGGCTCATGTTTCTTCCTCGGCCCCTGCGCGGTGGTCTCGCAGGCCATGATCGAGGAGCTCTGCGACAGCCCCGAAAAGCATGCATTCCTGCACGCCGGCGGCGGCCATGCTGTGATCTATGGGCCGGACGGCAGTTCGTTGGCCGAGAAACTTCCGCCCGATCAGGAGGGCATTCTCTATGCCGATATCGATCTGGGCATGATCGGCGTGGCGAAGAACGCCGCCGATCCCGCCGGACACTACTCCAGGCCTGATGTCACGCGGCTCCTGCTCAATTCCTCCCGCGCCAACCGCGTCGAGCATTTTACGCTTCCGGTCGATGCGGAGGTCATGAGCGAAATCCGGCTGCAAGCCTGACTCACCAAACCCAACAGGAGCCCGCCATGGAATCCGCGATCCCAGAGCATCTCCGAACCGCCCGCACGCGTCACCGCCGCGTCCCCGACGACTATGCGCCGCCCTACCCGTCCTTCGTGGCGCGCCACAAGCCTCGCGTTGAGCGGGTGGTGATGGCCTATTTTGGCGTCCAGACTCGCGATGCCGCTTCGAAAGCCGCAGAGCAGGCGTTGGCATGGATCGCTTCCCGTTTCCAATCCAATGGCGGCCCGACCCATTGGGACCGGGCGCGCTACATCGACGAAGTCGGTTTTACCAACATCGTGACCGTTGCCTATTGGGACGATCGCGCAAAATTCGAAAACTGGTTTCCGGCAGCGCGCGATGGCTGGACCGGCGACAAGCGAGCCGTCGCCGGTGTCGGGACGTTCATCGAGGCGCTTTATCCATCCGTGGAGGGTTACGAAACCCTGTTCTCCTCGTTAGGGCGGCCCGAAGGCATCGCCGTCCTCGCCGACGGCATGAGCGGTGAAGTCCAGGAACACGCCTATTGGGGCGGCATGCGCGATCGCATTCCGTTGTCCCAGACCAACGAGATGGCGCCCGCAGGTGCTGCCCGCGCGGTTCGCGACGGCTCGCGCATCCGGGTGGTCCCGCACGACAATCTGTGCCTGATCCGGTCGGGGCAGGATTGGGGCGACACCGAAGCATCCGACCGCAAAATGTATCTCGGGGATGTCGAGCCGGTTTTGCGGGAAGGCATGGATTTTTTGCGCGATGAGGGCCGCTCGATCGGTTGTTATGCCAACCGCTATATGACGGTCGTTGCGCCCGACGGTGAGCGAATCGAAAAATCCTACGGCATGAGCTGGTGGAAAAGCCTGGCGGCCCTGGAGCGCTGGGCTGAATCGCATCCGACCCATGTCAGGATTTTTGGCGCCGCCATGAAATATCTGTCGACCTTGGGGCCGGCCGCAAAACTGCGGCTCTATCACGAAGTGACTGTCGCCCGCGCCAACGAGGCGTTTTTCGAATATTTTGATTGTCACCCGCAGACCGGAATGTTGAACGCCGTGCAAACGGCCGACCCCGCATAGGGCTGCGATCGCGCGGCATTCGCTCGGCTATAACACCATCTGCGTCTGCGTGACGATGGCAACCAGGCGGCCCTCCTCGGTCTCGATCCGGGTTTGCCAGACTTGCGTGCGCCGTCCCCGATGCACCGGCGTCGCGGTCGCGATGACGGTCATGCCCTCTTTCGCGCCGCCGATAAAGTTGGTCTTGCTCTCGATGGTGGTGGTGCCCTTGGCATCCTCCGGCAAATTGATCACGGTCGCCGCCGCCCCGACCGAATCCGCCAGCGCCATGATGGCGCCGCCATGAAGCGTGTTGCCGAGGGTGCAGAGATCCGGCCGCACCAGCATCCGCGCCACCACGCGGTCTTTTTCGGCTTCGGTAAAGGTGACGCCTTTCAACTCCGCAAAAGGCATCTTCATCGAATTGACTTTTTCGAGTGGCGTCATGATCGGTGGCCCTCCTCCCCGTTTTTCCCCTGCTGTCATACGCGGGCTTGACCCGCGTATCCATCAAACTTCGTCAAATCATTTTTCTAAATGATGGATTGCCGGGTCATAGGCTAGCGGAAGCGACGCCGTCCTTCGGACGGCTATGCCCGGCAATGACGTCTCGGCTAATTTGCGGTCCTGGACTCCCCGTCGCGCGCTAACGCTTCTCCACCCCGCACCATTCAGCGATGAACAGCGCGGTGGCCTTGGTCGATTTCCGTAGCGAATCCAGATCGACATATTCGTTGAACCCGTGCATCGCCGCTCCGCTGGCGCCAAAACACAGGCTCGGAATGTTGTGGTTCAG
>DATBYN010000411.1:0-4327 GCA_036513695.1 Bradyrhizobium sp.
GAGTTCCGTAAGGACGGCACTCCAATTGATCCAGGCCCATGGTGGGCCGCAAATGAAGGCGAAAAGGTTCGCGGATGATGCGCAAGACTTCTGTAATTCTCTTAAGCGCCGCGACCGGTGCGGCATTGACACTCTTCGTGACCCAGCCACGCGCCGTGCTGATGGGATCGAGCGCGCGTGCCGCGACCTCGGACACCTATCGCCAGCTCAATCTGTTCGGCGACGTGTTCGAGCGCGTCCGCAGCGACTATGTCGAGAAGCCCGACGACTCAAAGCTCGTCGAATCCGCCATCTCCGGCATGCTGTCGGGCCTCGACCCGCATTCGAGCTACATGGATGCCAAGAGCTTTCGCGATATGCAGGTGCAGACCCGCGGCGAGTTCGGCGGGCTCGGCATCGAAGTCACGATGGAAGACGGCCTGATCAAGGTGGTGTCGCCGATCGACGACACGCCGGCATCCAAGGCCGGCATCATGGCCAACGACATCATCACCAATCTTGACGACGAAGCGGTGCAGGGCCTCACCCTCAACCAGGCGGTCGAGAAGATGCGCGGGCCGGTCAACACCAAGATCAGGCTGAAGATCATTCGCAAGGGTCAGGACAACCCGATCGACGTCACGCTGGTGCGTGACAACATCCGTGTCCGCTCGGTGCGCGCGCGTGTCGAAGGCGACGATATCGGCTATATCCGCATCACCACCTTCAACGAACAGACCACCGAAGGATTGAAGCGGGAAATCACCAACCTGCAAAACCAGATCGGCGACAAGCTGAAGGGCTTCGTCATCGACCTGCGCAATAATCCGGGCGGGCTGTTGGAAGAGGCGGTCACGGTTTCCGACGCTTTCCTGGAGCGCGGCGAGATCGTCTCGACCCGTGGCCGCAACGCCGAGGAAACCCAGCGCCGTGCCGCGCATCCGGGCGATCTGACCAAGGGCAAGCCGGTGATCGTTCTGATCAACGGCGGCTCGGCTTCGGCTTCCGAAATCGTCGCCGGCGCGCTGCAGGACCACAAGCGGGCGACGCTGGTCGGCACGCGCTCGTTCGGCAAGGGCTCGGTACAGACCATCATCCCGCTCGGCAGCGGCAACGGCGCGCTGCGCCTCACCACCGCGCGGTACTTCACGCCGTCGGGCAAGTCGATCCAGGCCAAGGGCATCGTGCCCGATATCGAGGTGCTGCAGGACGTGCCGGACGAACTGAAGTCGCGGACCGACACCAAGGGCGAAGCCTCGCTGCGCGGCCATCTGAAGTCCGAGGGCGACGAGAAGACCGGCTCGCAGTCCTACGTGCCGCCCGATGCCAAGGACGACAAGGCCCTGAAGATGGCCGACGATCTCTTGCACGGCATCAAGGTCAATCCGACCGCGCCGACCACCGCCGACAAGGCCGCGAACGACAAACCGGCCAACAAGGCGGACAACTGATCGGTCCAGGTCCAGCCAGTTAGGTTTTGTGGAGAGGGCGGCCTCCAGGCCGCCCTTTTTGTCGCGGTTCCAATGCTTCCGAGCCGGCGGCCGAAGCTTGGGGAACTGCCGCCTCCTCGGCCCGCCGTGGTATCGTCAGCCGGTTGATTCGGGGAGGTCCATGGCAGAGGCGGCCGACGATCTGAGCACGCCGCTCGGACAGACGACGGTGAAAGGAAAGCGCAGGTTGCGGCTGCCGTTTACGGCGACCCAGGCGCTTGCCGTGCTGCTTGGCCTGTTCCTGGTTACCTTTGTCGGCTTTGCCCTGTTCAACGACAATCCGCTGGGCGGCGAACCAGCTGTCCGTGTCGCCATCCGCCAGCCGGCGCCGGCGGACGAAAAATCCGCGATGGCGCCTTCCAGCACGCCCGACCACGGAGCAAAATCCGCGCCCAAGCAAGTAGCGCCGGGCGAACAAAAGACCGTCACCATTATCGACGGCTCGAGCGGCGCACGCCATGACATGGTGATCGGCAGCGACGGCGCGGAGAAAGCCGAGCCTGACGCCGCGCCGGTCATGATGGCCGGGATCGATCAGCGTCTGCTCGAAAAGTCGCGTTACGGCATGATCCCGGTGATATCGGATGGCCTAAAGCCCTTCACAGTCTATGCCGCCGAGGCCGACCGCGTCAAAGCTGCAAAAATGCCGGTTGTTTCGATCGTAATCGGCGGGCTTGGCGTCGGCGCCGCCAAGACCACCGATGCGATCATGAAGCTGCCGCCCGCGGTGACGCTGGCGTTTACGCCCTATGGCGCGGACCCCTCAAAACTCGCCGAGCGGGCGCGCGCCCAACGCCACGAGATCCTGCTGCAGATTCCGATGGAGCCGTTCGATTATCCCGACAACGACCCCGGCCCGCAGACTCTGCTGACCACGCTTGCGCCCGACCAAAATCTCGACCGGCTGTACTGGCATCTCAGCCGCTTCCAGGGCTATGCGGGGATCGCCAATTTCATGGGTGGGCGCTTCGTCGTTAGCGATGCGGTGATGCAGCCGATCGTGCGCGAGGCCGCCAGGCGCGGGCTCGGCTATCTCGACGACGGCTCGGCGCCGCGCAGCGTCGCCCCCTCCCTGGCGGCCGCCCAGGCGATGCCTTTCGCCAAGGCCGATCTTTCGATCGACGCGGTGCCGACGGCGGTGGAAATCGACCGGGCACTGGCAAAACTTGAGAACCTGGCCAAGGAGCATGGAACCGCGGTCGGAATAGCCTCGGCGCTGCCGGTTTCGATCGAGCGGATCGGCGTCTGGACCAAGGCGCTCGAGGGCCATGGCATCATGCTTGTGCCATTGACAACCGCCATGCTGAAATCAAAATCCAGCTAAGGCACGATCCAGAGAATGGTGCGACGCCGGACGCTTCCGGCCCCCGCGACAAACCGGTTATGCGGCGACGGAGAGGCTTCGACGGAATGGCGCGCTACGAAGACCTGCCCTATCGAACATGCGTCGGCATGATGCTGATCAATCCGGCAGGGCTCGTCTTTATCGGTCGCCGCGCCGGTGGCATCGAGCATGTCGACGAAGCTCACGTCTGGCAGATGCCGCAAGGCGGCGTCGATCCCGGCGAGGATACCTGGGAGGCCGCCAAGCGCGAGCTCTACGAGGAAACCAGCGTGCGCTCGGTCGAGAAACTCGGCGAGGTCGCCGACTGGCTGATCTACGACATTCCGCGCACCGTCGCCGGGCGCGCCTGGAAGGGCCGCTATCGCGGCCAGCGGCAGAAATGGTTCGCGGTTCGCTTCACAGGCAAGGACGACGAGATCAATGTCGCGAGCCCCGGCGGCGGTCACAAGGCCGAGTTCGTCAGCTGGCGCTGGGAGCCGATGAAGAATCTGCCTGACCTGATCGTTCCCTTCAAGCGCCCGGTCTATGAGCGCGTGGTGAAGGAATTTTCCAAGCTCGCGGGTAGCTAGCTAGTCTAAAATACTTGGCCTAAAACAGAGGGAAACAAGACAGCCGCAAGGCTGACGCGGTTTTGGCGCCCAACCAAAAATATCGAAAACAACCCCACGCAAAGTAGCAGGCAATCGCCCGCACGGATCTTTGGGCGAACCCTTGACACGTCGGGCAAATCAGCGGCACTCCTTCATCATCGCGCAATTTGGTAAACGCCCGCGGCCCGCCGCAACATCGGGCCCTTCGGCGCGATTGCGGGCGAAAATCCTTACCCACAATTGAAATTGCACTGGCTCGCCGCAGCGAGTGATCGCATGCGCGTTTGCCGAACCGCGCGCACTTCCGACCGCGTGCCTGGGAAAATCGACATGAACACAACTCCGGACCTCAACATGGCAACGGCGATAGCCGCAACCGATCAACCCAGGGCTGCCGCGACCCCGCGGATAAAGCTCTTGTCACACGGATTCTCCATCGACCATCCAGATCCGGAACTTGGCGAACAGCTCATGACAAACGCACTGGGCGTCGCCGACCGCGATGCGATGCATGGCATCCTCCGACAACTGGTGAAGGCCAGCGTGAACGGCGAGCGTCCTGACGAGGTCAACCTCTCCTTCATGATTTCAATGGTGAAAAGCATCAAGCCGAGAGATTCCGTGGAAGCCATGCTGGTGGCGCAGATGGTTTCCGTTCATGTGATGGCGATGCGATGTGCCTATCACCTCGCGAATGCGGAAGACGTCGCTCAGCAAGACAGTGCCGCGCGCGCATTTGGCAGGCTCGCCCGCACGCTTCCCGCCCAGATCGAGGCGCTCAACCGCTATCGGGGCAATGGCGAGCCTGCCATCACCGTGCAGAACGTGTCGGTCGGGGATGGTGGCAAGGCCATTGTCGGCAACGTCACGCAGCATGCGAGCGTGACCGTTTCGGACAAAAACCCGGCACCCGCGGCATCGAC
>DATBYN010000412.1:0-8540 GCA_036513695.1 Bradyrhizobium sp.
CCCGCCGGCATCCGTCCCTATTCCGCCGAATTCTGTCGTGCCGAACAGGTTCCCCGCGGCATCGATGATCAGATTGTCAACGGGGAAGAACGGGGCGTTGGAGGCGTTGGTGGGAAAACTAGCGATGGTTGTCGCGCTGGCATAGCCAGTGCTGGTCTTGGCGATCTCGTATACAGAGCCGTTATTGTTTGCGCCTCCCTGAGCCGTCGCGCCGAACAGGTTCCCGGCGGCGTCGGCGGTCAGGCCGCCGTGGGGCAGTGACCCGTTGGCGCCATTGAAGTTGGTTATGGTGGTCGGCGTTTTGGCATAACCGGTGCCGGTTTTGGCGATTTCAAACACCGTGCCACTGAAATTTGTACCGCCAAAAGCGGCGGTGCCGATCAGGTTGCCTGCGGCGTCCAGCGTCAGACTGGAGACGGAATGGAACCCGCTGGCGTTGTTGAAAGTGGCTAATACTGCAGGCGCGCTCGCATAGCTGCTGCCGTTCCAGGCGATCTCGAAGACGGTACCATCACCGAAAGCCCCGCCCGCAGAGGTCGTCCCGAACAAATTGCCGGCGGCGTCCATGATCAAGCCGCCTTGCGGATTGTTTCCGCTGACTGACGTCTGACTTCCATCAAGATTGTCCAATGTAGTCAGCTTGTACGCTATAGCCATCTGCCCCTCCTCATCGTGCGACATGCGCGCAAGATGCCGCGTCGACACATTCACTCACGCATCTCCGCGCGCTCGCCGAGCGGGCGCGATACGTTTCATAAGATGATCTTTTGAGAAGATGATCTTGAGTTGCCTGGACTATGATAGTCCAGTGTTACATCATGTTATCTATTATGTGAAAATTGTGGGACTTCGTCGCTGGCTTCGCGCCTCGGCGCTGCCGCGGGAAAATTCAAGATGGCGCCACGCAAGATAACGCCATGGATGTTGCCGCAGGTGCGGTGAAGTCGGTGCGCCGAAGCTTGACGAAAATCTTTCGGAGATTTCTCTGATCACAATGGACGCGTTCGAGCCGACGCTGCCGCTTCGGTCGTCATGCACATCGACTACAAGAAGGCGCCGATGATCATTCAGCGTTTCGGCGACGTGAAGAAGCTGGTCGAGCAGACGCTCGACCCGATGGTGAGCGCGTTTTTCAAGAATATCGCGCAGAAGATGACGCTGATCGAACTGTTGCAGAACCGCGCCGCGATCCAGGAAGAGTCGGGCAACGAAATGAATGCGAGGTTCGAGCCTATTCGCTCGAATTGCAGGAGGTGCTGATCGGTATTTCTGGCACTCAACAAAAACCGCCCGGTTTTCCGGACGGTCTTTTTGTTTCACAAACCAGCTTTGCTATTCTCCGCCGCCGAACCGCCGTGACCACCATCCCGCGCGGCGGGGCTGGGTGTCGGTCGTCGTCTCCGAACCAGGCCGCTCAACTGGGGCCGGAGCAGGGGACGGCGATGCCGCAGGCTCGCTGTGGCTGACCGGCGCCGGCGGCGCAGCGGGCTGAGCGTCGACCAAAAAGCTCACCTTCTCGCGCACGGTCGAACGGCGCTTTGCGGCTCTCTCGGCCTCTTGCGCCGCGGTCTCCACGTCGGCGGGCGCATGCACCGGCTCCTGTTGGGCACGTTCCGCCGGCTGATGCTCCGGCGATGCGGCGATGGATTCGGGTTGCACCTCGGGCAGCGTTGGCTCGGATGGATCGCCGTCGAAATCGGCGACCGCGCCTGCCGCTTCCGGAGCGGCGACCGGCCCGAGTTCGTCCACGATCGATCCGGAGAGACCATCCTCCGGGCCACCGCGCCGGCGGCGTCCGCCGCGGCGTCCGCGACGCCGCGGCCGCCGTTCGCCGCCCGGCGGCTGATCGGCGCGAACCAAGCCTGGCTGCTCCTCGGCTTCGTCGTCGTCGGCTTCGTTTTCTTCCGCAATGACGCCGGGGATCGTTGCCGCATCGAACGGCACGCGCGCGGTTTCATTGCTATCACGCGCAGCGTCATCACGGGCAGCGTCCTCACGAGGGGCGCTGCCTTCGCGCGCCTCACTGGGCCGGCCGCGTCGCCGCCGCCGCCGCTTGCGCCTCGGGCCATCGCCCTCGGCCTGACCGTCGCTGCTTTCGCTGACGACGGTGTCGTCGGCGAGCCCCTCGGTCTCCTCAGACTCGATTTCCGATTCGGCTTCGACGTCGAACGCCTCGTCCTCCTCGAACACTTCCTCCGACGGCGGCGGGAACGCCGCGACCTGTGCTGCGAGCAGCGCTTTCGCAGCCTCCAGCGTGTGCACCTGCTCGCCGCGATCGATCACGAACGACTGCTGGCCGCTCACGGTCGGATCGGCGATCACCGACAGCGTCACCTTGAAACTGTTTTCGAGATCGCGCAGATGGCCGCGCTTGTGATTGAGGACATAGAGCGCAACGTCAGTGCGCGTGCGCACCACGAGATTGTGGGTCGCACCCTTCATCAATATCTCTTCAAGCCCGCGGAGCAGCTGCAGCGCGACCGAAGACACCGACCGTACATGGCCGCTGCCGCCGCATTGCGAGCAGGGCTCGGTCGAACTTTCGAGCACGCTGGCGCGGATGCGCTGGCGTGACATCTCGAGCAGGCCGAAATGCGAGATGCGCCCGACCTGGATGCGGGCGCGGTCCTGCCGCAGGCAATCGCTGAGTTTACGTTCGACGGCGCGGTTGTTGCGCTTCTCGTCCATGTCGATGAAGTCGATGACGATCAAACCCGCAAGATCGCGCAGGCGAAGTTGGCGAGCCACTTCCTCGGCGGCTTCGAGATTGGTCTTGAGCGCGGTATCCTCGATGTGATGTTCGCGGGTCGATCTCCCGGAGTTGACGTCGATCGACACCAAAGCCTCGGTCTGGTTGATCACGATGTAGCCGCCGGAGCGCAATTGCACGGTCGGCGAGAACATCGCATCGAGCTGGCTCTCGACCCCCATCCGCGAGAACAGCGGCTGGCCGTCGCGATATTGCTTCACCGCGCGGACGTTCGAGGGCATCAGCATCTTCATGAAATCGCGGGCTTCCTGGTAGCCGGCTTCGCCGGCGACCTGAATTTCGTCGATTTCCTTGTTGTAGAGATCGCGCAGCGAGCGCTTGATCAGCGAGCCTTCCTCGTAGACTAGCGTCGGGGCCTGCGACTTCAGCGTCATGTCGCGGACGGTTTCCCACATCCGGATCAGATATTCGAAGTCGCGCTTGATTTCGGGCTTGGTGCGGGAGGCGCCGGCGGTGCGCAGGATGATGCCCATGCCTTCGGGCACGTCGAGATCCTGCACCACTTCCTTCAATCGCGAGCGGTCCTGGGCGCTAGTGATCTTGCGGCTGATGCCGCCGCCGCGCGCGGTGTTGGGCATCAACACTGCATAACGGCCGGCCAGCGACAAATAAGTCGTCAGCGCGGCGCCCTTGTTGCCGCGCTCTTCCTTGACCACCTGCACCAGCATCACCTGGCGGCGTTTTATCACCTCTTGAATCTTATACTGCCGGCGCGGGCGGAACGCGCGCTCCGGCACTTCTTCCAGCACGTCGTCGCCGCCAACGGATTCGACGACTTCTTCCTCGGCTTCCTCGCCGTCATCGTCGTCATCATCATTGGCTTCATCGCCAATCGGCGCCGCGACCAGCTCGGCATGATCCGATGCAACGGGCTCGGTGCCGGCATGTTCGGCGTGCTCACGGCCGCCGTCTTCGGCGTGCGGCGCGTCGTCGGCATGGGCCAAGTTTTCGTGAGCGTGCTCTTCGTGGGCACGCTCGTCATCGCCGTGCTCGTCGTCGGCATCCGGCGCTAGGTCGACGGCAGCCGCGGCGTGCAACTCGGGACGAGATTCCGCCTGGGCGTCGCTTGCATGAACGTGGTCGTGCTCGCCATGCGCATGGTCGTGATCGTCGTGCGCGTGGTCATGGTCGTGCGAATGCTCATGATGGTCATGATCATGGAGATGATCGTGATTGTGGTGCTCCGCATCGGCATGGTGATGTTCGCCGTCGTGAACGTGACCGTCCTCGGGATGCACGCCTTCGTCGTGGGGGTGGTCTTCAAGGTGACCGTCGTGACCGTGGCCTTCGTGCGGCTGCGCGGCCAGCGACGGATCAAGGCCTGCGCTCTCGACGACCTCGCTCTGGACCCGCTCGCCATTGCCGCGGCGGCGCGAATTGCGGTGGCGCGGACGGCGGCCTCGGCTGGAGCGGTTTTCGCTCTCTTCCTCGGCCTCGCGATGGGCGCGCTCGTCGGCCTCGATCAGCGCCTGGCGATCGGCGACCGGAATTTGATAATAGTCCGGATGGATTTCGCTAAAGGCCAGAAAGCCGTGGCGGTTGCCGCCATATTCGATGAAGGCCGCCTGCAGTGACGGCTCTACGCGCGTGACCTTGGCGAGGTAGATGTTGCCGCGCAGTTGCTTGCGCTGGGCGGTTTCGAAATCAAATTCTTCGACGCGGTTGCCGCGGACCACAACGACCCGGGTCTCTTCCGGGTGGGTGGCATCTATCAGCATTTTGTTGGGCATTTTTAAACTCTTGGCGGCGGCGGGCGCGTATCACGGTAAGCGCGTGTCGCGCCGCCGGGTGACGCGACGGTCCACCTGATTCGGGGGTGAGGGGAAGGCCAAAACGCAACCCGGGGCGCCTAGCCGAACGGGATTCCGTGGGAGCAAGGCGGCGCGCGAAGCTTTCGCTTCGCGTTGGCGCGATTCTTCCGTGGATCATGGTCGGCTTCACAGTCTGGCGCATCAAGCGTCGGCCCGTCTAAAACATTTGGGCGGCAAAAGGCCGCCT
The DNA here is from genome assembly GCA_036513695.1 of Bradyrhizobium sp. Classification (GTDB taxonomy): domain Bacteria; phylum Pseudomonadota; class Alphaproteobacteria; order Rhizobiales; family Xanthobacteraceae; genus Bradyrhizobium. The sequence goes on from DATBYN010000412.1 coordinate 4,769, forward strand.
TGTCTGTCGCTGAAGGCTTAGGCAAGCGCCAAGGCGCTTGCCGGCTTCGCTATCGGGAGGTTTGACGTCCCGGATAATCGGTTATGCCGTGTCGAAAACCGTCCCTGGAACAAGATGGTAACTTGGGACCGGACGCCGCTCGGGCTCAAAACCGCCGCTCCATGTCAGCCGCGCGCTGCGCTGGCTGCGGAGGGATCGGAAAGACGCTGGAATCCTCGGAGATCGAAGGTTCCGGCGCTGCACCGGGAGGCTGAACGCGACACAACCGGGAGTATTAGCCGTCAGCCCCTCGTACATACGTGGATTGGTGTCTCCGTGCAAGGGATGCCGGAGAAGCGTCGCAGCACGGCAACACTCAGCCTTTATCGCCACAACCGCGTTAAGCTTCGGTTAACCCTGTGGTCCTATTGCGATAGAGAGGGCTGCTCGGAGGCTTAGGATTCGTTGGCGAGCCGCGCGAATCATCGTTTTTTGCTGGGATGTGCGCTCTTGTGCGCCGCAGCATTGCCTTGTTCCGACGCCACAATTGTCGGCGCCGCCGAAGGACAAGCGCCGATCGCGGCCGCTTCGGCCGATTTTCCCATCGCCGCGGACGCCCGCCTGGCCGGCGATGCCAAGCAAACCCGCTTTGTCCTCGACCTCGACAAGACCATCCAGTTTCGCGCCTTCGCGCTGGCCGACCCGTATCGGGTGGTGGTGGACATTCCCCAGGTCAGCTTTCAATTGCCGGCGGGGACCGGTGCTGCGGGACGCGGGCTAGTAAAGGCCTTCCGCTACGGCCTGGTCATGCCGGGCGGGTCACGGATCGTGTTCGACCTGACCGGCCCGGCCAAAATCGCAAGCGCCTCAGTGCTGGATGCGGCCAACGGCCAGCCGCCGCGGCTGGTGATCGAATTGGAAGAAGTCGATCGCACCAGTTTCGTTCAATCGCTCGCGCACGAGAACCGTCCCGAGCTGAAGCCCGCCATCGCCGATGCGCCCGCGGCGGTTGTGCCCGTGGTAGCGTCAGAGCCGCCGAAACCTGCTGTATCAGCGGATCTACGCCCCGTCGTGGTGATCGATCCCGGTCATGGCGGCATCGACAACGGCACCCAGGCCGGCGGCGAAGCCGAAAAGAACCTGGTGCTGGGGTTTGGGCTCGCGTTGCGCGATCGCATCGAGAAGTCAGGCAAATACCGCGTCGTCATGACTCGCGCCGACGATACCTTCATCCCGCTCAACGACAGGGTCAAAATCGCCCACAATCAATCCGCCGCGCTGTTCGTGTCGATCCATGCCGACGCCTTGCCGCGTCGCGAGGGCGACGCCCAGGGCGCCACAATCTATACACTGTCCGACAAGGCCTCCGACGCCGAGGCGGAGCGGCTTGCGGAGGCCGAAAACAAGGCCGACGCCATCGGCGGGGTCAACCTCACGGAGGAGCCGACCGAGGTTGCCGACATCCTGATCGACCTGGCCCAGCGCGAAACCCGCACCTTCTCGAACCGGTTCGCGCGGCTATTGATGGGAGAAATGAAAAATACCGTGCGGATGCACAAGCATCCGCTGAAATCGGCGGGATTTAGAGTCTTGAAAGCCCCCGACGTGCCGTCGGTCTTGATTGAACTCGGCTATGTCTCCAACAAGGGCGACCTCGAACATTTGGTCTCGGAGAACTGGCGGTCCCGGACCGTCGGATCGATGGCGCAGGCGATCGATGCCTTCCTGGCCAAACGCCTGGCGACGGCGGGACCGCCGAATTGAAGAGGGGACCGCTTCCGACGGTGGAAGCCCTAGTTTGGCCACAGCCACAGCCTTATAAAAAATTACCGCGAGGTCTTTCGGAATCAACCCAAATTCCCTCTCGGCTAACGTATTATGTGCTTGTTATGTGCTTGCGCGGAACGGCAGACAGTTCCGCAAGGGTGTCCATGAAGAAGGCGCTGCTGGCCGGCGCACGGGCTGAAACGGATATTCGATAATGCGCTTGCTGGTGCGGTTTATGGGTTTCTTGTTCGCCGCCGGAACCGTGCTGTTCCTGGTGGGCGTGGCCGCGGCTGCAGGGCTGATCTGGCATTTTTCCAAGGACTTGCCGGACTATTCGCAGCTTCAGGATTACGAGCCGCCGGTGATGACCCGTGTGCATGCCGCAGACGGCGCGCTGCTCGGCGAATATTCCAAGGAACGGCGTTTATATCTGCCGATCCAGGCAGTTCCCAAACTGGTCATCAACGCCTTCCTCGCCGCCGAAGACAAGAATTTCTACGAGCATGGCGGCATCGACTATTCGGGCATGGCGCGCGCGGCGCTTCTTTACGCGCAGAACTACGGTTCCAATCGCCGCCCGCAGGGCGCCTCCACGATCACCCAGCAGGTCGCGAAGAACTTTCTGCTGACCAACGAAGTGTCGTTCACCCGCAAGATCAAGGAAGCCTTGCTGGCGATGCGCATCGAGCGCACCTATTCCAAGGACAAAATCCTGGAACTCTATCTCAACGAAATCTATCTCGGCCTCGGCGCCTACGGCGTGGCCGCGGCGTCGCTGGTCTATTTCGACAAATCGGTCAACGAGCTCACCGTGGCTGAAGCCGCTTACCTCGCCGCGCTGCCGAAGGCTCCGGCGGCGCTGCATCCGGTCCGCAACCGCGACCGCGCCATCGAGCGGCGCAACTACGTGGTCGACCGGCTCCTGGAAAACGGCTGGATCAAGCAGGCCGATGCCGACAAGGCCCGCAAGGATCCGTTGAACGTGACCAACCGCAGCAACGGGGCGCACATCTTCGCAGGCGAATACTTTGCCGAGGAAGTCCGCCGCGACGTGTTCGAACGTTACGGCGAAAAAAAGCTCTATGAAGGCGGCCTGTCGGTCCGAACCACGCTCGACCCGAAGATTCAAGTGATGGCACGCAAAACCATGGTGGCCGGCCTCGTCAATTACGATGAGCAGCAGGGCTGGCGCGGCGCCATCAGCAAGCTCGATATATCAGGCGATTGGGGCGTCAAGCTTGCCGACGTCAAATCGCTGTCGGACATCTCGCCATGGCGGATGGCCGTGGTGCTCGAAACCAGCGATCAATCGGCGCGGATCGGCTTCCAGCCCAGCCGTGAATTGGGCGGCGCCGTCGCGAAAGAGCGGCAAACCGGCCTGATCACGCTGGACGGCGTCAGATGGGCCAAGGCGGCGTCGGGACCGGCAAAGGGCAGGGCGCCGACGGCGGTGTCCCAGGTGCTCGCGCCGGGCGACGTGATCTATGCCGATCCGCTGTTCAAGGATGGCAATCCGGTCGAAGGCCAGTATCGGTTGCGGCAATTGCCGGAGGTTTCCGGCGCCATGGTGGTGATGGACCCATGGACCGGCCGCGTGCTCGCCATGGTCGGCGGCTTCTCGTTCGACCAGAGCCAGTTCAATCGCGCCACCCAAGCCTACCGGCAGCCCGGCTCGTCGTTCAAGCCAATCGTCTACTCCTCCGCGCTCGACAACGGCTATACGCCGTCGACGGTGGTGGTCGACGCCCCGATCGAAATCGATCAGGGGCAGGGTGGCGGCGTCTGGCGTCCGGAGAATTTCTCGAACGGCAAATACCAGGGCCCGACGACGCTGCGCAACGCGCTGAGGCTGTCGCTGAACACGGTGACGGTGCGGCTGGCGCAAGATATCGGCATGCCCTTGATCGGCGAATATGCCAAGCGCTTCGGCGTCTACGACGAATTGCCGAACTATCTCTCCTATGCGCTCGGCGCCGGCGAGACCACCGCGATGCGGATGGTCACGGCCTATTCGATGTTCGCCAAT
>DATBYN010000413.1:0-5395 GCA_036513695.1 Bradyrhizobium sp.
ACCACGGCACCAGCCAATTGAGCAGAGTGACGCTGACAACGTTGCCAATGAACAACGCAAGCCAGAACGGCATTCCGTGGCCCACGAGCAGCGGACTCTGCACCAGAGCGCCGAACACAAACACCACCGGATAGAGCATCAGCAGAACCAGCATGTTCATCTTCCAGGCGGCCGGCGTGGGCGCTCCTTCGGCAACCTTGAACCACTGGTCGAATCCTGTGCGCACGATGCGGGCATGAAATTCCTCGGTGAATGCCTGCGCCTCCTTGAGGAGAGCGATCCGCACCGGAGAGTTCATCCAGGCCTGCAGATTGGTGTCCGAGTCGAACCGTACGATCGCGAGCCAGCTGTCTTGCACGCCTGGTATGGGCGGTTCGAACCGGTAGCCCTGAAAGCCTTTCGCCTTCGACTGGGCGGCAGCGATCTTTTGCTCCCAGGCCCGGTATGCGGCTTCGGTCCCTGGCTTGAGCCGCGTGGCAATGACCGCTGATACCGGTGACGGCAGGACGCCCACCGCATCGTCTTTCAAGATATGGATGTCGTCCTGCCCCACCAGCATCGGCAGCGCGTGCTCGACCAAACCGAGCCGCTGGCTGGAATTCAGCCACGACGTCGCCGCCTCGAGACTCGCGAAGCGCTGGAGAATGACCCAGTCGATCTGCGCCGGCGGGTTCGGCGGCATGACCGTCTGCTCGATGAAGCCCGAGAATCCCGCGACCACGGCGCCGATCCTTTTCTGCCAGCGCGCGAACTCGTCTTCCTTGCCGGCCTTCACCCGCGTCTGCGTGACGACGGTCACTCCCCCGGGTGTTGCGGTTTGCGTCACGCTCATTGCGTCATGCCGAGCTTGTCGAAGATGCGGTCCGGTGTGAACGGCAGATGGGCGAAGCGCACGCCGGTTGCATCCGCCAACGCATTCGCGATGGCAGGGGCGACGGGGTTGATCGAGCCCTCACCCTGCGCCTTCGCTCCGAGCGGGCCGATCGCGTCATAAGTGTCGGCGAAGAACACGTCGCTGCGCGGCACGTCCGCGAAGGCGGGAATGCGGTAGTTGCGAAGCGTCGGGTTCACCATGGTGCCGCCGTCGTAGACCATGTTCTCGGTTAGCGCCCAGCCGAGGGCCATGCCGATCGCGCCCTCGATCTGGCCGCGACATTGCATGGGGTTGATGAGACGCCCGATGTCGGCGGCGTGCACGCTGTGCAGGATGCGGATTTCGCCGGTCATACGGTGCACCGCGAGCCGGATGCCCTGGACAGCAAAGGCAACCGAACGCGGCGACAGGTAGGCCTTGCGCTTGGCCTCGAAGCGGTGGCCGGCTTCGGTGCCGGCGATATGGAGGTCCGGCAATCCGACCCGCTTCTTGTCGCAGATCGCCGCCCCGTCATCGAGGCGGCAGGCGGCGGCGGCCACGCCGGTATGGCGGCTGGCAAAGTCGAGGATGTTGTCCCGCAAGGCGGTGGCCGTAAGAGCCACCGCCTGACCGGCGACGACGGTGCCGGTGCTCGCGAAGGTGCCGGTGTCGTAGGGTGTCAGATCAGTGTCGGCGTTGATGATGGCGATGCTGTCCGCACGCGTACCGAGGATCGAGGCCGCGATCTGCCGGTGCGAGGTGACCGATCCGTTCCCCATCTCGGTAGAGCCGACCGCAAGGTGATAGCTGCCGTCGGCCAAGAGCGCCATCTGCGCGCCGGAGCGATGCTCGGTCGGCGGGCCGGAGTCCACCATCGCCATCGCGATGCCGCTGCCCTCCACCCAATCATCCCCCGTGGGCTTTGAGTTGCCGCCTCCTGATGCCATGGCTTTCTCAACCAGGTCGATGCATTGGTCGAGCCCGTAGCTTCCGAAACCAGTGTCGGTCGGGTCCTTCCACACCGACTCGATCCAGTCACCGGGGCGCACCATGTTCTTGCGGCGGATCTCAAAAGGGTCCATCCCGAGGAGCCGCGCCAGCTCGTCGATCGCCGACTCGATCGCGAATGTCGTCTGTGAGCCGCCGTACCCGCGAAAGCCGCCGCCCGGGACCATGTTGGTGTAGACGGCGTATCCGACTGCTTTCTTGTTGGCACAACGGTAGGCCGCGAGCGGGCCGCCGAGCGAACAGGCAAGCGTCTCGCTGGCGTGGCCGCCATAGGCGCCGGTGTTGGAGACGACGTGAACGTCGATCGCGGTCAGCGTCCCGTCGCGTTTGGCGCCGAGCTTCACGCGCGTGGTCATCTGATGGCGCGTGGTCGCGCCGATGAACTGTTCCTCGCGGGTGAACTCCCACTTCACCGGCCGGCCGGTCTTGAGCGTAGCGAGCACGCAGAGGTCCTCGGAGATCATCTCCTGCTTGCCGCCGAACCCACCGCCGACGCGCTCGGTGAAGACATGCAGGTCACGCGCCCGCAGCGCGAAGATATGGCAGAGCTTCTGCTTGGCGATGAAAGGTGCCTGCGAGCTGGTGCGGACATGAAGCCTCCCATCGTCGCCGCGCCAGGCAATCGAGCCATGTGTCTCGAGGTGCACGTGCTGAACGCGCGACGTGGAATAGGTCATTTCGTGCACGGCGTCGGCCGCCGCAAAACCATCCGCCACGCTGCCGACTTCACCGTGGATGTCTACATAGATATTCCCTTTTTCGGCCACGCCCTTGTCGTGAAGGATCGGCGCATCCGACGCCATGGCGGCGACCGGATCGAACACCGCCGGCAAGATCTCGTAGGTGACGTCGAGCAGTCTGCAGGCCTTTTCGGCCGCGGCCTCGGTTTCGGCGACGACCGCGGCGACGCGCTGGCCGACGAACCGCACCACATTGTCGAGAACGTAAGTATCGTCCGGATCGACCAGGTGGTCATCGTGGGTCGCCGTGCTGTAGAGCCGGCGCGGGACGTCCTCCCAGGTGAAGATCTCGATCACCCCGGGCACGGCCTTGGCGCGGTCGCGCCCGATATGGACAATGCGCGCGTGGGCGTGCGGCGAGCGCAGCACCTTGAGGTGCAGGAGCCCCTCGACGGCCACATCCATGGTATAGCGCGCCTGGCCGGTGACGATTGCCTCGGCGAACGGGTTCGGCACGCTCGCGCCGCAGGCCCGGCCTGCGACGTCATCTTCGGTGGCGGCAACGCCGGCAAGCGCATCGGCGATCGAGCGGTAACCGGTGCATCGGCACAGGTTGCCCTTGAGGGCATGCGGCAGGTCCGCCTGCTGTTCTTCATTGAGCGCGGCCGCCGTCATGATCATGCCGGCGGCGCAATAACCGCATTGGAACGCCTGCGCGTCGAGGAACGCTTGCTGCATCGGATGCAGTGCGCCGTCTTGCGGGAGTCCTTCGATGGTGGTCACCGCGCGCCCGGCGGCACGAAACGCCGGCATCAGGCAGGAATGAATCGGCATGCCGTCGAGCCAGACCGTACAGGCACCGCAATCGCCGGCGTCACAGCCCTTCTTGACCCCGAACACACCGCGCTCGCGCAGAAAGGTGCGGAGGCACTGTCCAGCCTCTGGCTCGGCCGAAAACAGCTTGCCGTTGACGTTGTAGTTCATGCGGCTGTCGGAACCGCCGACGGGATGCGCATTTGCAGCGACAGTATGTTTCATGCGCCTGCTCCCGGTTGCGCCAGCTCGGCCCGGATCTGCTCGGAGAAATAATAGGTGAGGTGGCGCTTGTAGGCGGCCGAACCGTGGACATCGTTGAAGTATCCGTCGGCAGGAATGCGCTCGTCGAGCGCGCGCCGCAGCTCCATCGAGGATGGCGCGCGCTTGAATCGAAGCTGAATCGGGCGTGGCGTCGCCGCGGTGATCGTGATCAAGAGGTCGTCGCCGGCTGCGTTTTGCGTGCCGATCAGCAACGCCGCCGACCGTCCGAGATGCGTGAGCGAGGCGTGACGAAACGCGAACCGCTTCGACAACGCCGATGCCGGCAAATGGATGCTGCGGAGCAATTCTCCCGGCTGGAGAATGTTGGTGTGGTTTCCAGTAACGAAGTCAACGGAGTGGACGTCGCGCGGGGGCGCATTGCGCGGCCACAGCGTATAGATTGCGTCGAGCGCGACGGTCAGCGAAATCATTGGGCCGGCCGGTAACGACATGCAGATGTTGCCGCCGACGGTGGCAGCATTCCAGATCTTGAATGACGCCAAAAACGCGTTGCAGCACTCGCGCAGGAGCGAGATCGCACGCCACTCGTCTGCACCGGCGAAGCGGTAGAGCTCTGCGACGCGACAGGTCGCCGCGATGTCGAGGCCGGCGGGAGACGCCCCCAATGCCGGCCAATTGAGCCGTTCGAGGTCGATGAGCGTGTCGGTGGAGATCTGCGGCTCTGAGAAGAGCCAGGTTCCGCCCGCAAGCCAGGCGTATCCATCACGCCATTGCGTGATCTGGTCCGCTGACGTCGGGCGTTTCACCTCGGCGATGGTATTGAGGTTCATGCTACGCTCCTTTGCGAGCTTTTCCGGGGGCAAACCTGACCGCCTTTGCAATCCAATCGTTCAACGCTGATCCGGCTGCGCTCGATCTCTTCGCATTACGCCTAGCACATTGGAGGCTTCATGATGAAGACCATCACCCTTGCCGTGACGGCGATGCTCTTCCTCGCTGTCCTGACCATGACGGCGATATCTCAATCACAAACCGGCGATACGGCCTACGAGAAGAAGAGCTACAATTACGCCGAATGGGCGAAGGGGCGCTTTTCCGAAGTCGTCACGGTAAGAAACGCCGGAAAGATTATTTATCTGGGCGGCGTCGGAGCGGAAGATGAAGACAGCGCCCAGGGCGGAGTCATACGGCATCGCGGCGACTTCGGCGCGCAGTGCCGCTACGCTTGGGACAAGATTAAACGGCTTTTGGAAAAGCACGACGCGACGGTTGAGAATATCGACAAGGTCGTCACCTACATGACCGATGTTCGCGATTTCTTCGAAGCGGGCAAATGCCAAACAGAGGCGTTCGCGGGCGTGATCCAACCTGCCGGTACAGTTGTCGTCGTTAGTGCCCTCGTCTGGCCGGGAATGCTCCTCGAGGTTGACGTAACCGCGAGCACGCCAAAGTAGGTCGTAGGCGAACGGCCGTAATCGAATGAATTTGAGGGAAGGGCTTTCCAATGTTGGCACGTTGTTCTGTTTCCTGTGGTCTCGCGCTGGCTTCCATGACTACTCTCGGCTTAGCCCAGTCGCCTTCGCCTAATGGCGTCAAAACGCTCAGTCCGCCGGGCGCAATCAGCACCGGAAGCGACACTTGGAGTGTTGGCGCGCGTGCGGGCGATCTCATCTTTGTCGCAGGGATGCAAGGCATCGATCCGGTCACCAATAAATTGGTGGATGGTAATGAGGCGCGTATTCGTCAAGCTTTCTTGAATCTAAAACTCATTGCCCAATCCGAGGGCGCGACGCTGCAGGATTGCGTCCGCATCACG
>DATBYN010000414.1:0-2416 GCA_036513695.1 Bradyrhizobium sp.
CAATTCGCCGGCGACGCGGTCCAGGGTTGGTTGATCGAGGCCGAAGGAATTTGCGCCAGCGAGATATTCGCCCGAGAGCTTGATCACCACGCGACGATAGACCGGCTCAGCCATTTGCGAATCGCTTTCCTTCTCCGCGCGGGCGGCTTCCGGCGCAAACGCGCCGGAAGGGCTATTTCCGGCGGTTATTTCTTGCCGCTCGCCGCCGCGACCTCGGCCGCGAAATCGGATTCCTGCCGGTCGATTCCCTCGCCCAGAGCATAGCGCACAAATCCAGTGATCTTCACAGCGGCGCCGATCTTGCCCTCAGCTTCCTTGACCGCCTGGGCGACCGATTTGGCGTTGTCGTGGATAAAGGCCTGCTCCAGCAGGCAGACTTCCTTGTAATAGGTCTTCAAGCCGGACTCGACGATCTTCTCGATCACGTTCTCGGGCTTGCCCTGCTGACGGTATTTGTCGGCCAGCACATCCTTTTCGCGCTTCACCAGCGCCGGATCGAGGCCGGCCGGATCCAGCGCCTGCGGGTTGGCGGCGGCAACATGCATCGCGAGCTGGCGGCCGAGGGTTGAAAGCTCGTCGGTCTTGCCAGCCGATTCGAGCGCCACGATCACGCCCATCTTGCCGGCGCCTTCGACCACGGCGTTGTGCACGTAGCTCGACACCACGCCCTTCGAAACTTCGACCATCGCCGCGCGGCGCAGCGTCATGTTTTCGCCGATGGTGGCAATGGCGTCGGCAATCGCGGTCTCGACCGTCACGTTACCGACTTTGGCCGCCTTGATCTTCTCGACGTCGGCGCCGACATTGAGCGCGACCTGCGCGACCATCTTGACCAGTCCCTGGAACTGCTCGTTGCGCGCGACGAAGTCGGTCTCGGAATTGACCTCGACCACAACGCCCTTGGGGCCCGACGTCGCCACGGCGATCAAGCCTTCTGCAGCAACGCGACCGGCCTTTTTCGCGGCCTTCGAAAGACCCTTCTTGCGCAGCCAGTCCTGGGCGGCCTGCATGTCGCCGCCGCTCTCGGTAAGGGCTGCCTTGCAATCCATCATGCCCGCACCGGTCGATTCGCGCAGGTCCTTGACCATCGCTGCTGTGATCGTTGCCATCGTCAGAAATCCTCTTGCCTGCCAGGGCGACCGCGACGTGGCCCTTGCCGCCTCGCCGCCGTCCATCATCAGGATCAATTTGGGGTGGAAGCGAATGGCCGGAAGGCTCCGGCCATTGCGTTCGCGTTATTCGGCTTCTGCCGTCATCGCCTTGGCCTGGGCCACCCAGCCATCGGCGCGCGACGGAAGTCCGACCTCTTCGCCGATCTGGTGGGCAGTGTCGTGATTGAGCTCGGCGAGCTGCCAGTAGTGGAAGATCCCGAGATCATTGAACTTCTTCTCGATCGCGCCCGACACGCCGGTAAGCTTCTTGAGATCGTCCGGAGCCCCGCGCGGGCCCGCGAGACCCTGGAAGCCCGAGGCTTGCGGCGCCGTCGGAATCTCCTCGCGGACCGGATGGGCGGAAGCGCCGACATCGATCCCGGCATCGCCTTGCGCGCGCGAAATGCCATCGATCACCGCACGCGCAACCAGATCGCAATACAGCGAGATGGCGCGGCCGGCGTCGTCATTGCCGGGAATCACATAGGTGATGCCCTTGGGGTCGGAATTGGTGTCGACGATCGCGGCGACGGGAATATTGAGCCGCTGCGCTTCGGAGATCGCGATGTCTTCCTTGTTGGTGTCGATCACGAAGATCATGTCGGGCAGTCCGCCCATGTCCTTGATGCCGCCGAGCGAGCGGTCGAGCTTGTCGCGCTCGCGCTGCAGCGTCAGCCGTTCCTTCTTGGTGTAGGCATTGGCGTCGCCGGAATTGAGCACCTCATCGAGATGCCGCAGCCGCTTGATCGAGCCGGAAATCGTCTTCCAGTTGGTCAGCGTGCCGCCGAGCCAGCGCGAATTAACAAAATACTGCGCCGAGCGTTTGGCCGCTTCCGCGACGCCGTCCTGCGCCTGCCGCTTGGTGCCGACGAACAGCACGCGGCCGCCCTTGGCGACGGTATCGGAGACCGCCTGCAGGGCGCGATGCAACAGCGGCACGGTCTGCGCGAGGTCGATGATGTGGATGTTGTTGCGGGCACCGAAAATGAAATCCGCCATTTTCGGATTCCAGCGGTGCGATTGGTGGCCAAAGTGAACGCCAGCTTCCAATAGCTGACGCATAGAGAAATCGGGTAGCGCCATAGTTCAGTTCTCCGGTTGGTTCCTCCGGAAACGTGTGAGCAAACGAGCCTTATGGCCCGGCTGCCACCGGACGGCCTTTTGAGCCATGTTTCCGTGTGAGATGGGCCGCTATATAGCGGGATTTCCGCGAGAAGCAAGGAAATACGGGCCGTTTTCGGCTCAGCTGGGAACCACTCCATTGA
>DATBYN010000415.1:0-24725 GCA_036513695.1 Bradyrhizobium sp.
GAGGGCGAAGCGACGCATTGGGACATGGTCGGCGACAGCGGGAACGTGAAGACGCGCGGCTTCTGCCCCGCCTGCGGGTCGCCTGTCTATCTGACCTTCTCGGCCATGCCGGACCTCTTCACCATTCACGCCGCGAGCCTCAACGATCCAGGCCGATACGAGCCGCAGATGGTGACGTATACGGTGCGCGGTCATGCCTGGGACCGGCTCGATCCGGCCGCGCCGAAATTCGAGAAGATGCCGCCGATGTGAAGCTAGGTCTCTTGTTCCAACAACTATGCTTGCGACTTCTCCTTGATCCATTGCAGCGCGTCGTCCTCCTTTTCAAATCCGAAATGGTATCGACTTCGCCGCCGCGCCACAGCACGCTTACGGAATGCCCTTCCCGATTTTGTACTACCGGACCACGGCGTTTGGAGTGGCTATTGATCAGGCTTTCCGTCTGGACGTTTGACCAGCTCGAATAAGGCAAGGTGGGTGCTTTCCAGCCAAGACTCTAGCGTAGCCCCGCAGACTTCACAGGATGCGTGACCGGTATGCGGTACCAAGAACTTCTCTTCAGTGCGTCTGTACTCGGCGCCGCAATTGTCGCATCGGACAATTGTATCCATTCGCGGAATATGCGCCCCAAGCCGGAGGTTTTCCAGTGTGGAACTTTGCACAATCAAACTGACCCACCACTCGAGAGCGGTAGCGGGCTCAACTAATGGATTTAGCGTGCTGGTTGGGGTCCCTGAGGCGTTTGCGGGGCTTTGTCATTTGTATTTCCCTGCCACGCCACGGAGTGCTCAGCAATCCACTGGATTGCGTCATGCTCGGTAATGAAGCCCTTGATTACTTCCGTTTCGCCATCGGACCATAGGATATCGACCCCCCAGCCAGAACCGGGATTTTTCCGTGCCACGAAAGTTGGTTGTTGCTCGGACATCCTTTGAATATGCGCCTATGGCGGTCCGGTTCAAGCCAGCTATCCTGCCACAATCAAACTGACCCACGCGCCGATGATGGCCGCAACGGAACTTGCATCCGGCGAATAGGCGCGAATGGCGCCCCGGTTCAAGCCGGTTCCCTAAATCACACGCGGCGGCTGGCCGATGTCGGGATCGGCTTGCGTCAATAGGACCGCCGCTGCCGCGGTTTATAGGGCCCGGCAGCCAGCAGCAGGAATAGCGCGCAGTCGCCCCGGTATTTGGCGGCGCGCCGGGAGGATTCCCATCCATGGATCAGGATGGCTCCATCCCGGTCGCACACGCGCCATTCCCACCTGGACCGGCCGCGCTTGATGATCATCACCTCGAACATGACAGCGACATATCGCGATCATGTAACAGGCCCAACTCCGGACGAGGGGCTCGCGGTCGGGTCGAGATAGCGTGAGTTGACGGGAGCTCAAAGGTCCGGTTTGGGTTGGGGTAGAGTGAGGAATCGCTTGAACAAACGGCGCCGCCGAACGGAGACATCGATGCGTAAATTGGTTCTGGCCCTGCTGGCCGCTGGCGGGTTGGCTATCCTCGGCGCCGCGCCGGCGGAAGCCGTCGGCACCCGCCATCCCTTTTGTCTTCAGGGCAGGGAATATCCGGCCCTCAGCAACTGCGTCTGGGACAGCCTCGAGCAGTGTAGGGCCACCGCGTCGGGACGGTTGCTCTATTGTATCGATAATCCTTACTATGACCCCGGTGACCGGCATGATCCGCGCGCCTACCGCGGCCGCAATCACGCGCGGTCGGTCCATCCCGAATATTGAGCACACAGCGGCTGCTCCAACCCGCGAACGTGAATTGACGGGGAGTGGCGAGACCTGTCTGCTTCCGACTTGAATGGCTGTCGCGGCCGGAACACCGGGGCGGAGTTGGATCCTGATCGCAGCCGTCAGTCCAAACGGAGATTTTGATGCGCATATTGGCTCTGGCGATGCTAGCAATCGCGACGGCGACGTTGACCGAGCCGGCACGGGCCCAGACCTACGACCCGAACTATCCGGTTTGCCTGCACGTGTACGGACTAACCGGCTTCAACTACTACGAGTGCCGCTACACGTCACTGCCTCAGTGCAATCTGTCGGCATCGGGTCGCGCCGCGCAATGCGTGGTCAATCCGTACTACGCGAACGCGGACCGGGAGCCGTCGGGACGGCACACCTCGCGGCATCGCGCTTATTGACCTAATCCAGCTCGACGACCTGGCCGTCCACCAGCGAGACCCGTCGGTCCATGCGGCCCGCCAGCTCCATGTTGTGGGTCGCGATCAGCATCGCGACGCTGGTCGCCTTGACCAGTTGCATCAGCGCGTGAAACACGTGGTCGGCGGTATTCGGATCGAGATTTCCGGTCGGCTCATCCGCCAGCAATGCCCGCGGCGCATTGGCGACCGCACGCGCGATCGCCACCCGCTGCTGCTCGCCGCCGGATAATTCCGCCGGCCGGTGCTTGATGCGTTCGCCGAGGCCCAGATAGGCCAGGATTTCGGTGGCGCGCTTGACGGTCTCGCTGCGCTTCAGGCCGCGGATCATCTGCGGCAGCATGACGTTCTCAAGCGCGGTGAATTCCGGCAACAGCCGGTGCGACTGATAGACGAAGCCGATATCGGTGCGGCGAATTTGCGTGCGCTCGATGTCCGACAATCCCGACGTCGCGGTGCCGCCGATATAGACCTCGCCATCGTCGGGGCTTTCGAGCAGACCTGCGATATGCAACAGCGTCGATTTGCCGGCGCCGGAGGGCGCCACCAGCGCCACCGATTGTCCGGGCCACAGCGCGAGCTTGGCGCCGTTGAGGATCGTCAGCGTGGTCTCGCCTTGCATGTACTGGCGTTTTATCTCGTGGAGATAGACGACCGGTACGTCTTCCGCCCCCTGCTCCATCTTTCCCTCACTCGTACCGGAGCGCTTCGACGGGATCGAGCCGGGCAGCGCGCCAGGAGGGATAGAGCGTGGCGAGAAAGGACAGCGTCAGCGCCATGATCACGACCGCGCTGGTTTCGCCGAAATCGACCTCGGCCGGCAGCTTGGAGAGAAAATACAGCATCGGATCGAACAATTCCGTATTGGTAAGCCAGGACAGAAACTGCCGGATCGATTCGATGTTCAGGCAGATCAGCAATCCGACCAGAAGGCCGGCGAAAGTGCCGACCACGCCGATCGAGGCGCCCGTGATCAGGAACACCCGCATGATCGAGCCCTGCGAAGCACCCATGGTGCGCAGGATCGCGATGTCCTGGCCCTTATCCTTCACCAGCATGATCAGACCCGACACGATGTTCAGCGCCGCGACCAGCACGATCATGGTGAGGATCAAGAACATCACGTTGCGCTCGACCTGCAGCGCATTGAAGAAGGTCGAGTTGCGCTGCCGCCAGTCGACCAGGAACACCGGCCGTCCGGCGGCCTCCGTCACGCTTTTGCGGTAGATGTCGATCCTGTCGGGATTGGTAGTGAACACCTCGATCGCGGTCACATCGTCCTTGCGGTTGAAATAAGCCTGCGCCTCGGCAAGCGGCATGAACACGAAGCTCGCGTCATATTCCGACATGCCGATCTCGAACACGGCCGCGATCCTGTAGGGCTTTATGCGCGGCGTGGTGCCCATCGGGGTCACAGCGCCCTTCGGTGAGACCAGCGTGATGCTGTCGCCGGCGTGCAGCGACAATTGATCCGCCAGCCTGCGGCCGATGGCGACGCCCTGCCCCTCGTCAAAACCCTCCAGCGAGCCCTGCTTGATGTTCTTGGCGATCGAGGTCAGGTTGTTGAGATCATCGGATCGGATGCCGCGAATGAAAACGCCGGCAGCGTTGAACGGCGAGGATCCCAGTCCCTGGCCGTCGACGACGGGTGCCGCGAGCCGGATGCCCTCAACCTGGCTGATACGCTCGGCGACGTCCTTCCAGTCGGTCAAGGGCGATTCCAGCGGCTGCACCAGAAGATGTCCGTTGAGGCCGAGAATCTTGTCCAGCAATTCCTTGCGAAAACCGTTCATGACGGCCATCACGATGATCAGCGTGGCGACGCCGAGCATGATGCCGAGGAACGAGAAACCGGCGATGACGGAAATAAAACCTTCCTTGCGACGTGCCCGCAAATAGCGTCCGGACAGCAGCCATTCGAATGGCGCGAAAGGTGGGGTTCGAACTGGTTCGTTCATGGAATCATCCATCGTTCGATTTTCACACGATTCGGGCTAATTGTGGCGTTACGTCTTTCCCCCGGAAGGCCCGGTGGATAATTCGTCACGAGGTTAATCGCGCCACGACATCGGCCGGGCTGAGATTCTCGCGCGTCCCGTCGCTGCGCCGCTTGAGCTCGAGCTTGCCGTCGGCGAGGCCTTTTGGCCCGACCAGAATCTGCCAGGGAATGCCAATCAGGTCGGCGGCGGCGAATTTGGCGCCGGCGCGCTGGTCGGTATCGTCGTACAAGATTTCGACGCCTTTCGCGGTGAGTTCACGATAAAGTCGTTCGCACGCGGCATCGGTGTCGTCAGCGCCCTGCTTCAGATTGAGGATCACAGCCTTGAACGGGGCGACCGCTTCCGGCCATTTGATCCCGGCGTCGTCGTGGCAGGCCTCGATGATGGCGCCGACCAGGCGCGAGACGCCGACGCCATAGGAGCCGCCATGGATCGGCGCATCGGCGCCGTCGGGGCCGGCGACCATGGCCTTCATGATGTCGGAATATTTGGTGCCGAAATAGAAGATCTGGCCGACCTCGATGCCCCTGGTTTGGACTTTCTTCGCAGCCGGGACTTCGCGGTCGAAACGCGCGGCGTCGTGGACGTCCTCGGTCGCGGCATAGACCGAGGTCCATTGCTTGATGATCGGCTCGAGATCGCCGTCATAATCGATCTCCTCGCCGGGCACCGGCAGATTGAGCACGTCGCTGTCGCAATAGACGGCGGATTCGCCGGTTTCCGCGAGCACGATGAATTCGTGGCTAAGATCGCCGCCGATCGGGCCGGTTTCAGCGCGCATCGGGATCGCCTTCAGTCCCATCCGCGCGAAGGTGCGCAAATAGGCGACGAACATCTTGTTGTAGGAGCGCCGCGCAGCCGCCTCGTCGATGTCGAAGGAATAGGCGTCCTTCATCAGGAATTCGCGGCCGCGCATGACGCCAAACCGCGGGCGTTGCTCGTCGCGGAATTTCCACTGGATGTGGTAGAGATTGAGCGGCAGGCTCTTGTAGGATTTCACATAGGCGCGGAAAATCTCGGTGATCATCTCTTCGTTGGTCGGCCCAAAGAGCAATTCGCGCTTGTGCCGGTCGGTAATGCGCAGCATTTCCGGGCCGTAGGCCTCGTAGCGGCCGCTTTCGCGCCAGAGATCTGCGAGCTGCAGCGTCGGCATCAGAAGTTCTAAGGCCCCTGCCCGGTTCTGTTCCTCGCGGACGATCTGCTCGATCTTCTTGAGGACCTTAAAGCCCAGCGGCAGCCAGGCGTAGATGCCCGCCGCTTCCTGCCGCATCATGCCCGCCCGCAGCATCAGCCGATGCGACACGATCTCCGCCTCTTTCGGATTCTCTTTCAGGATGGGCAGAAAGAACCGCGACAATCGCATGGCTACACTCGGAGAATCGGTTGGGACATTGGAGGTGAGCAGTGAAACCGGATCGGCTGCAAAAACACAAGGCCGCCGATCGGCAAAAAGCCGCTCAGCAAACGGATTTCCTGCCGCTTTGCGCCGACATTGAGGGCGCGAATAAGGCATGAGCGGGTCGCAAGCCCTGGATGAACGAAAAACCTTTGGGCTCTTCAGCGCGCCGGCAGGTTGAACTCGTCTTCCAGGGTGATCTTCTGGAAGGCGGTCAGGGCATCGATGCGGAGGTGCCAGCGGCCGGACTGCGGAAGCGGGACGTCGGCGACGTGCCAGTAGCGGTCGGCGCCGAGCACGGCCTTGCGTTCTACCGGTCCAATGCCACGCTCGGGCAGGCTCAGCGTCAGCGTGGCTTCCTTCGCTGGCAGCAGGTTTCCATCGCCGGACATCAATTGCAGCACAAAACTGTCGGTGCCGACGTTGCCCGGCGAAATCAGCACTTGGAACATGGCCCGCTCGGAATGGATATGGAGCGCCAGCGGTGGCTGTTGTGCGCCCGCCGCTGACGCGGCGAGCGTGGCGATTGCGGTGAGAAGCCAGGCGTGGCTGGCCTTCGGCATGATCAACCTCACATTTTCATGCCATCGGGCATCTTCTTCATGTCCATATGGCCGCCTGCTCCGGCCGCCGCCGGCCCCTGCGCGCCGACGCCCTGCACGTCGAGCGTGAGTTTTACCTTGCCGGCCTTTTCGAACTCAAGGGTGACCGGCACCTTGTCGCCCTGCTTGAGCGGGGTTTTCAGATCGAACAGCATCAGATGGTAGCCGCCCGGCGCCAGCTTTACAGTCTTGCCAGGCTCGATCGTGAGGCCGTTGTCGAGCGGGCGCATCGTCATCACGCCGTTACTGGTCGTCATTTCGTGGACCTGGACTTTGTCGGCAACGTCGGCCGAGCCGCTGATCAGCCGGTCCGGCGCTGACCCCTTGTTCTCGATGGTCAGATATCCGCTGCCGATCTTCGCGCCGCCCGGCGTGGCGCGGCTCCAGGCTTGCGTAATGACGAGATCGCCGGCCTTGATCTCCTCGGCGCGCGCGGGCGCCGCAAGGAGACAGGCGAGCAACGCAGCGCCTACGATTGACCGCGTGACCGACATGAAGGTTGGCCTTTTGACTTGCATCATCTTATTCCTCTTTCGATTGTGCTTGAGGGTTCACTCGGCGCGGCTGAAATATTCTACAAGAAATGGCTCGCCGGATGCAGCGTGCCGAGCACGCCGACGATGGCGAAGATGACAAATCCCAGGACGATCTCGATGACGCTGTTGCGTATGAGCTGACGTAACGCCGCAACGTCAGGCGAACCGGCAAGCTGTGGCGTCAGCCAAAACCGGTTCACGGCCGCGAACCCCAGCATCGCAGCGAAAACGGCAAGCTTGAGCATCAGGACGATGCCATATCCGTCGAAAAGCAGCCCGCGAAATGAGCCGACCAGAATCCAGGTGTTGACGATGCCGGATAGCAGGAGTGTCCCCACGCTGACGACGCCGAGCGTCGAAAAGCTTTGTGCCGCGGCTTGCGCGACCGATGCCCCTGCCAAAGCCTTGTTGCCGCGAACTGCAGCGAGCAGAAGAACCAGCGATGGAAGACCGCCGATCCAGGCCGCCGCTGCGATCAGATGCAGCGCGTCGGCAGCGAGATGCAGGTCTCCCAATCTGTAAGGCGTTGATCCGGCGTGCCCAGTCCAAGCGATGGCGATGATAAGACCCAGCGCCAATCCCAATGCCAGCCAGCGCGCCGGCGCAAGCCGGTCAAAGGCCAGACAAATCGCCAGCGCAATCGCGAGCGCCAAGCGGATCTGCGAAATCAATCCGAACTGCGTCAAGTTGAGGACGTCGCGCAGCGCCCCCGACATCACCGCTTTGCCAGGGCCCTCGGCACTCAACGACATCGTCAACAACAGCACCCAGGCAAGCCCGGAGACCACAGCGATGGCGAGACTGATCCACGCCACCTTGCGAATTTGCTGCTCCAGGATCGCGCTTGCGTCTCGCTGACAACGCAAGGCGGGCTCGGCCACGACGGCGCGAAACATCAGGGCGCCAGCCGTCACCGCCGTGGCGGCGAAGTGGATGGCACGAACGACGATCATGGGACCGTCAATCTCCGCTCCGAACCAGGTCATCGGTCTTTCCCGCTAACCGATCGCTCTATGGACCGACCTTGAACGTGAAATTGCCGTCGGTTCTGTGGGTGTCGACCGAAAGCACCTGCCAAGTCACGTGGTATGTTCCGGCACCACCTGGACGCAGCGCGACCGACATCTGGGTGCCGCTGATGCGCGGCTTGCCGGTATCGACGCGCTCACCGGCTGCATTGGTCACGGTGATATTGCTGAACGCCGCCTCCAGCTTCTGCGAGAACCACAGCGTCACTTCGCGCGGTGGGCTCGCGACCTTGTTGCCGACGCGCGGTTCGGCATGATCGAGAAACGCGTGGGCTGAGGCTTCACCCGTCGCGAGCAGAAGCAGCAGCGGGATTATTCCGGCGATCGATGAGCGGCGCATGGTCAATTCCTTGCAAAGGGGCTTGCGGGCTGCACGGGGCCGCCGAAGATCGGCTTGCCGATGCCGCGCGGATCGATGTCGTCGAGGTACAGATGCAATTGCGCGATCACCCCGACATTGGTGCCGCTTTGCCGGTTGATCGGGATCAGTGCCTCGACCGCGATCTGGAAGGTGCTGCCGACCCAGATGACGCCGGGATTGATGGTGCCCGTCGTCATCGTTCCCGAGGTGAGCGTATTCGCTACTGGCGTCTGCATGGTCGCTTCGACAAGCGGGATCAGGTGATCGATAAAACTCGGCAGACCAAGGTCGATCACCGCGGACTTCAGATAGGGCATGCTGTACTGGATCGTGCCGCCCCAATTGAGAACCCGCGGATGGAATTGGGTGTCAACGGTCGGATTGCCGGTATCGGGATCGACTCCAAAAGTAGTCGTAAAATTTCTCTCAGGGATCGAATAACCGACCTGGCCGGTGATCGCGACCGGCCGGATCCAGGACAGCGTGTCGGGGAGATCGCCCAGCCCTTTGCCGAAATACAGGTTCGGCGTGTAGTGGTTGAACGTTTCCGCGCCGACGTTTTCGGCGCCGGTGCTGCCCCATTCGATGCTGACGCCGACCGACATCACGAACTCATGCACGGGGTCCCTGAAGACGCGGTATTTGAACGTGGTGTCGAAGTTCTGAAATCCGTTGGCGCCGGGTGCGGTCGGATCGGTCGGACTGAGGAAGGTATAGGTTCCGCCAAACGACACCGCGAAATCCTCGATGATGCGTTTGGAGAACTCTGTAGATACATCGCGCTGCCGCACCGGCGGAACGTCGCCGGTCTTGAAACTGTCGGCGGTCGGAAGCGACATCTCATCGTTGACGCCGGGATCGTCGATGCCAATGGTTGCAGGGAAGAAGCGATTGCCGACGATTTCGTGGGCGAAGCTGGCATTGAGGGGAACGAACGCTATGGCGAGCCCCGGAAGGCCCGCGCGCCAAAGGCGGATAGACATTGAATTTCTCCGAGACGTTGAACAGTGAATGTAGCGACGGCCGATGGCCGCCAAATTCACGTCAACGCTGGGGGCGCGCGCGCCTGGGCGTGGGAGCCTACTCGGGAACGGGAAAGGTCGGGGGTGCGGTCGAGCCAGACAACGCGCGCTGCATCGCCATAGGGAGCTTTGACCGCCGTCTGGGGTGCATCGACAGGCGCCCCGCTATGGGCCACGCTGCAGACCGAGCAGCAGCCATCATGGGCGCTGTGCTGGCCGGTCTGGTCGCCGGTGCTACCCTGGGCCGAAACCCCAATGTCGTGACAGATAAAGGCCGCCTGTAACGGATCGGAGGCGGCGATCCCGGCAGCCCAGCAGGCCGCGATCGGCGCAAAAATCTGCACCGCCAGCCCGATCAGGAGAAGAGGAAAAAACTTCTGCAGCCGCCGGCGCATCGATGAAGCCACCTTTCCGAGGTTGCCAACTAATCATGCAGGCGGGGAGGTGTCGAGATCGGGATGAAGGGGATCCGCCATGCGCGCCATAACCGAATTCGGGCATCACCGAAATAACCGGAAGACGCTGGTGTTATTGCGCCACTCGGCATTTTCCGCGCCTTCCATCCCCCTTACTCTCTTACCCGACCGCAAATCCGTGCAGCCAAATGCAACCCGCGGTGGCGAAATCCCGATCATTTCGAAAATTGCTCGAATTTTGAACAATCGTTGCCGAAAATGGTGACAAGACGAAAAAGATGGTCTAGCAATGCGGGCTCAGACTGGCCGAGAGGTTCAAGTCTGGTGGTCCAAGTCTCGGGAGGAGCCCTGGCGCGCACAAGCAGCGTCGTCCCGCCAATCAAGATCAAATCCAAATTTTCGGGAAAATAGGGTCGACACAATTTTTGGAGCAGGGCGAAAGCCCTGCTTTTTTTCTTTGTTGGCGCGGCTGGTTTTCGTTTCGAGAGGCTGGTTGCAAGAATTCTCGCACGCCGCTCCCTCACGACGCAGCGAACCGATGGCGCCGCCTAATCCGATCCATCACAGTTTCGAACTGGCCGCCGAACGTTGCGAGGATCTGACGCCTTTGGTCTATCGCCGGCTATTCCACGAGCATCCCGAAGCCGAAGCGATGTTCCGGACCGAAGGGAGCGCGCTGGTGAAAGGCTCGATGCTCGCGCTGACCATCGACGCCATCCTGGATTTTGCCGGCGACCGCACCGGCCATTTTCGCATGATCGAATGCGAGGTGGTCTCGCACGATGCTTACGGCACGCCGCGTGAATTGTTCGTCGCATTCTTTGGCGTAATCGCCGATACCGTGCGCGAAATCCTTGGGGCCGACTGGTCGCCCGAGATTGACCAAGCGTGGCGGAATTTGCTTGATGAGATCGAGGGCGTCGTCGCACAGCACCAGGCATAGGTCGAAGATCTGATACACTTGCCGTTGGCAGGAGGCTTACCGATGTACGCTCGCAAATGGCTTAGCTGCAAACTGCTCGTCGCGACTGTCCTGGTTCTCACCGCGACGCTTGCGCAGGGCGCCGGTCTCCGCGCCATCGATATACCAGCCGACGCCGGCGGCCCGGCGCTTAAGGGAGCGATATGGTCCCCCTGCTCCCAACCGCCGGGAGAGGTTGATTTCGGGAAGCTCATCCTGCCGGGGATCAAGGACTGTCCGCTGCCTGGCGAGAAATTGCCGCTCATCGTCGTCTCGCACGGCCGGAGGGGCAATTTCCTCGGCCATATCGACACCGCTCAAGCGCTTGCCGATGCCGGCTTCATCGTGGCCGCGATCAATCATCCCGGTGATACCGGCTCGGATTTGAGCCGGACCGACGATCTTTCGGTCTATGTCTCGCGGCCGAACGACATCAAGCGTCTGATCGATTTCATGGTCGGCGCATCTGCTGTGGCTTCCAGCGTCGACCGCGAACGGATCGGCTTGTTCGGTTTCTCAAGGGGCGGCTACACCGCCCTTGCGGTGATCGGCGCCAATCCGGATTGGAGTATTGTCACCCAACTTTGCCAGCAATCCACGACTCATGTCTGCGAGCAAATTCGCGCCAAGGAATTCCCGGCACAACCCGTGACGCACGATCCCGCGGATCAAGGCCGCCGTCATCGCCGACCCCCTCACCGTCTTCTTTACCCCCGATAGCTTTGCTGCCGTCGGAATTCCAGTTCAGCTATGGGCGTCGGAGCTCGGCGGCGACGGCGTGCTTCCTCACACCGCCGACATCGTGGATAAGAACCTGCCGTCAAAACATGAATATCACGTCATTCCGAACGCCGGTCACTTCGCGTTCCTGGCGCCCTGTCCGCCGGCGTTGGCGAAGGAAGTTCCGCAGATCTGCGTCGACGCGAACGGCTTCGACCGCGCTGCCTTCCACCGGCAATTCAACGCCGACATGCTCGCATTCTTTCGGATGCAGCTAACGAACGCACCGCAATGAGAAAGGAGCAGGTAGCGCGGCCGTCCCGATTGTGAGACACTGGCCTCGACCGTGGTGCACATAACGACGCCATCGGCAACCATATCGAGGGAGCAACCAATGTCCGGGACTGAAAAATCCTCAACGACCAGGCGTGACCTTCTGCAAGCGGCGGCGACCGCTGGTGCTGCCAGTGCGCTATTCGGCGGGTTGAGCGTGAGCCCTGCGCTGGCGGCGGAAATGGGACGTTCGGAGAAACCATTGAAGGCCGCGTTCTCCAACGCAGGCCTGCAGGCCACCTGGTGCGCCCAGGGCAAGCAGGCGGCCGAATATTGGGGCAAGTTGTTCAACGTCGAGGTCACCTGGTTTGACGGCCAGCTCGATGCGGTCAAGCAGCGCGCGGCGATCGACAACATGGCCTCGCAGAAATGGGATTTTGTGGCCATTCAGGCGTTCGGCATAGGCACCCTGACCCAGCCGGTGCAGAAGATGATCGACGCCGGGATTCCTGTGATCGACATGGACACGCTGATCGCGCCGCTCGACCAGATCAATGTCCACTCGTTCCTGGCGCCCGACAATGAATTCATGGGCGCTTCGGTGACGCAGGCTCTCGTCAACGCCCTCAACGGCAAGGGCAAGGTGATCATGACCCAGGGCGCGCTCGGCCATACCGGGGCACAAGGCCGCGCCAAGGGCTTTGACGCGGTGATAAAACAGTATCCCGGCATCGAGGTGCTCGATACCCAACCGGCCGATTGGGACGTCTCGAAGACGGCGCGGCTGTGGGAGACTTATCTGACAAAATATCCGCAGATCGATGCGGCCTTCTTCCACAATGACGACATGGCGCTGGCCGCCTCCAACATCATGAAGGCGCACAACCGCACCAACATCCTGATCGGCGGGGTCGACGCCATGCCGCCGGCGATCCAGGCGGTGAGCGAGGGCCGGATGTTCGCGACCGTCCGCAATCCGTCCTGCCGCATCCATGGCGGCGCCATCGTCGCCGGCGTAGCAGCCCTCGCCAAGGGCGAAAAGAGCGGCAAGGAAATCCCGAAGAGCGTTGTCACCGACGGTCCGGTCGTGACCAAGGCCAACGCGGCCGGGATGCAGTGGATGGAGGATCACTTCCTGATCTGAGCCGTGATGCCGCAGGGCAGCTTACCCATCCTTGAACTGCACCAGATCACAAAAGCCTTCGGCGGCGTCGAGGCGCTTCGTGGTGTGGACTTCGCGCTTTCCGCCGGCGAGATCCACGGTCTCGTCGGCGAAAACGGCGCAGGAAAAAGCACGCTGATGAAGATCATCGCCGGCGTGCATACCGAATTCTCGGGCCGTTTTGTGCTCGATGGACGGGAAACGCATTTTCGGTCGGCCCGCGATGCGCGGGCGGCCGGGATCGCCATGGTCCATCAAGAGCTCAGCGTGGCGCCCGATCTAACGGTTGCCGAGAACGTGTTTCTCGGCGCGCAGCCGACCAACCGCTTCGCTGTCGTGCAATGGCAGCGGATGGCGCGCGAAGCCGGTGCGCAACTGGCGAGACTGGGCATCGACGTCAATCCGCTTGCGCGGCTTGGCGACTTGCCGATCGGCCTGCAGCAGTTGATCGAGATCGCCCGCGTGCTGTTCTCGGGCGCCCGCATTATCATCCTCGACGAGCCGACCTCCGCCCTCTCCCCACCCGAGGTGGAGCGGCTGTTCGCGACCTTGCGGCGGCTGCGCGACGAGGGCACCGCCATCGTCTTCATTTCGCATTTCATCGAAGACATTTTGCGCGTGTCCGACACGGTGACGGTTTTCCGCAACGGCAGAAAGGTCGCCGAGGCACAAGCCGCCGCGACCAGCAAGGCCAGCCTGATCGAAGCGATGATCGGCAAGGGCCGCGACGTGCTTGAGGAAACTTACACGCACGATACCGCGCTGCCGCCGCGAAACGATCGGCCGGTCGTGCTGGAGGCGGACCGGCTGTCGCTCGCCCGCAGCCTCCGGGACGTCTCGTTTAGCGTGCGCGCCGGCGAAGTGCTTGGCATCTACGGCTTCATGGGGTGCGGCCAGCTCGAGCTGGCGCGGATCCTGTTCGGCAAGCTGAAGCCCGACGATGGATCGCTCGTGGTTGCCGGCGACCAAAAGACCTTCGCCAGCACCGCCGCCGCGCGGCGCGCCGGGATCGCCTTCGTTCCCGAGAGCCGCCGCGCCATGCTGTTCCACCAGGAGCCGGTCTACAAGAACATCTCGATCAGCATCCTCGGTCGCATATCGCAGCTGTTGCTCAAGCCGGCGCGCGAGCGCTCGATCGCCAAGCGGCAGGTCGAGCAGTTGCAGATCAGGCCGGCGGCGGTCGAGCTCGACCTCGGCATGCTGTCCGGCGGCAATCAGCAGAAAGTCGCGCTCGCAAAATGGCTCTCCTATCCGCCGCGCCTGTTGGTGCTGTGCGAGCCGACGCGCGGCATGGATGTCGGCGCCAAAAGCGACGTCATCAACATCGTCAGGGATCTGCGCGCGAAGGGCCTCGCCATCATCGTGCTTTCGACCGAGCCCGAGACCGTCCTGTCACTTGCCGATCGCATCATCGTGCTCAAGCGCGGCGCGGTGGTGCGCGAATTCGCAGATGAAGCGATCAGCAAAGACCGCCTGCTGGAAGCGGCGTGAGGAGAGGAAAATGACGACCGGTGAAAGCGTGACAGCGTCGGTGGATCGGAAAATTCCGCACAAGATCGCCGTGATCTTGCGTTCCCAGATGCGCAACATCGCGCCGTTCCTGACGCTGATCTGCCTCACGGGCTTCTTCGCCGCAGCCAGCCCCTCCTTTGCGACGCTCGACAATGTCGGCAATATCCTGACGCAAGTCTCGGTCACCGGCATCATCGCCGTCGGCCTCACCTTCGTGATCCTCTGCGCCGAGATCGACCTGTCGATCGCGAGCATCGCCAACGTCACCGGCATCGCAGTCGCCTATTTCACCCAGCAGGAATCCTATGTGAACATCGCCAACATCCCGATGCCCGGCTGGGCGGCGATCCTGCTGGCGCTCTCGCTCTGCGCATTGCTCGGTCTCGTCAACGCGTTCGGGCTGACGGTGATCGGCATCCCCTCCTTCATCATGACGCTGGCAATGATGCAGATCGCCGCCGGCATCTCGGCGCTCCTGGTGCGCGGCCAAATCGCCTACAAGGTTCCCGGCCTGGTGGCGACCCTCGGGTCGCAGTCGGTCGCGGGCGTACCCTGGATCGTGATCGTCGCGGCACTGATGCTGCTCGGCGGTCATCTGGTGCTGACCTACACGCGCTTCGGCCGCTACGTTTACATGGTCGGCGGCAATCGCGAGGCGGCGGAATATTCCGGCCTCAACGTCAATCTGATCCTCGGCAGCGTCATGGTGATCGGGGCCGTCTGCGCCGGTATCGGCGGCATGCTCGGCGTCGCGCATTTCGGCAGCGCACAGCAGAACGAGTTCGACACTTATCTCCTGGATTCGATCGCCGCGGTCGTGGTCGGCGGCACCAGCCTGTTCGGCGGCCGCGGCGGTATCGGCAATACCATTGTCGGCCTGTTCGTGCTCGGCGTCCTCAACAACGGGCTCGATCACGTCAATATCGACAGCTTCCTGAAGATATTGATTCGCGGCATTATTCTACTCGCGGCGCTCGTCATCAACGTTTATGCGCAGAGGTTACGCGCCAAGGCGGTCGAATAGCGGTCCGTTACAGGGCGAAATCCGGCTGCCAATCGCGCATTTCTCGCGCTGCTTTGGTCACCGCGCCGATGGTGCGGAACGATGGCGTGTCCAACATCATCACACGGGCAAGGCGCAGGCTTCGCGCCTCGCAGATCGCCCGAAGTTTTGTATCTTCGATCCATTCGAAATCGATATTGTGGGCAAGCCCGAGGATGCGGCGGATCATCTTCGCGGCCGAAAAACTCACGGTGTCCTGGAACAGGCGCTCCATATAGGCCTGCCGTTCGGCCTCGAGGCGCGCCGCGCCGGCTTCGCCGGCGAACAGCGTTGCGGGATAAGCGTCGCCATTCGCCTCGGTGCGCCACAGCTCGACAAATTTGCGGGAAAACTCCGTCCACACGTGTTCGATCGTTTCCAGCACCCATGCTTCGAACGAACGCCGCTCGCCCGCCAAGCGCTCGTGGCCGGCTGATGCCAGATAGCTCATGATGAGATTGCCGAGCACGGCGCCGAGATCGAATCCCATCGGTCCATAGAATGCGAATTCGGGATCGATCACTTTGGTCTCGCTTTCCGTCACCATGATCGATCCGGTGTGGAGGTCGCCATGGATCAGCGCTTCCGGACTTGCCATGAATTTCAGCTTCAGCCGGGAGATCGCAACATGCAGGTCGAGGTCTTCGCGGAAGGCGGCCGCGGTCGCTTCGAGCCAGGGCTGTGTCCAGCGGTTCTGCTCGGCCTGAAAATAGGGTTCGGTGAAGATCAAATCCTCGGTGATCTTGCATAGCGCGTGATTGCCGGAAAAGGCTGCGATCCCCTCCTTCTTCTGCGCCGCCGGAACCGCCAGGTCGGAGGAGAAAAACAACGTCCGCGCCAGAAAGGTCGTGATGTCCTCCGCGAAGCGCGGATAGCAGATTCCCGAAATCAGCCCCTTGCGCATGATGATGTGCGGCTCGATCAGCTCCATGGCGGTCAGCGCCAGCGCCCGATTGTGGTGAAGCACTGAAGGTACCAGCCCGGGCGCGAGGTGAGCCTGGTGCACCAGCGCCCGATATTCGTAGAGCGAGCGCGACAGCGGCAGCGGCCAGCTCTCGCCGACCAGGCGCACATAGGGCAGCGCCTGCTTGACGGCAATTCCGCTATCCGCCCCTCTGACAATGAACACCAGGTTGAGGTTGCCGTCGCCGACCTCACTGATCGACCAATCCGTCGGCCACCCGCCGAGCTTGGTCGCAACTACCGGCAATCGCGCAAGGTAGTCGCGCAGGTCCGTGTCGCGGAGGATTCGATATTGGTCAGAGGCATCCAACGGTCGCTGCAGTGGGGTCATTGGATGTCGCCTCCGGTGTCGCCAGCGGGGGTTAACGCTTTACTCCCGCTCGAGGAAATTCGAGCCGATGTCGGCCTTCTTCTTGATCGGATCGTAGTCGCAGAATACGCCATCGGCCAGCAGCGTGTAACTTGCAATGACGGTGTATTTGTCGAGCTTGACCGAGTTCAATCCGACCACGGAGGTGTTCTTGCCGCCGTTCCATTTGAACGGGGTCGAACTCTGCGTGCGTTCGCAGGCCGCGACTGCGTCGGCGAAGACGGAGCCTTCGACAAAGGCTTTCAGGGTCCTGACCTGGATGTTCATTTTCCAGTCGATGTAGAACGCGCCCGCGAGGCCGATGATGACAAGGACCAAGAGCCCGATAATCGTTCTTTGAAAAGTCATTCTCTTTTACTCCCCCCAACCCACGAAATCAGAACGGCGTCCCCATCAGCTTCGACAGCCGCTCGACCGAAAGATAGCCGGCATTATAGGCGAACAACGCCATCGCAAAAATCACCGCCGAGATCACCGTGGTCCAGATCAGCTTGGCGCCCATCCGGCTGACGATCGGCGCGCCGGGATCGGTTCCGGGCGCGCCCGCGCCGTCTTCATGCTGGCTGCGCACCCCGAACGGCAGCGTCAGGAACAAGACGATCCACCACATGACGAAGTAGATCGCGAAGCCGGTTGCGATGGTGTAGGCCATCGCCGGTCAAGCCTGCTCGATTTCGACCAGCGCGCCCGAAAAATCCTTGGGGTGCAAAAATAAGACCGGCTTGCCATGGGCGCCGATCCTGGGCACGCCGTCGCCGAGCACCCGCGCGCCCTCCTTGATCAGGGTGTCGCGCGCCGCGATGATGTCGGGCACGTCGTAGCAGATGTGATGGATCCCGCCATCGGCATTGCGCTCGAGGAATTTGGCGATCGGAGAGGATTCGCCGAGCGGCTGGATGAACTCGATCTTGGTATTGGGCAGCGTCACGAACACGGTGATGACGCCGTGCTCGGGCAAGGGCACCGCTTTGGAAATGTCGGCGCCGAACGCGGCGCCATAGATCTTGGCGGCCTTCTCAGCGTCCTTGACCGCGATCGCGACATGATTGAGCCGGCCCAGCATGAGACTCCTCCTCCGCGTTTTTATATTTAAACCGTTAGAACGTGAACCAGGCAGATCGGCTTCTTTCCCCAATGCTCGTTGATCGCTGCCCGCACCGCCCGGCGCACCGATTCCGCCATCGCATCCGGATCGCGCCGCCGCGCCCGCGGCAGGCCCTCGACCGTCGAAACCACGGCGTCGAACACGATCTCGTCGATGACCTCCCCGGCTGCATTCTTTTCGGGGATTCCCACCAGATCAACCTCGGGATCGTCGGCCAGTTCGCCCTTTTCGGTCACCGCGAGCGCCACGAAGACACAGCCGGCAAACGCCATTCGGCGCCGCTCAACCACGGCCCGCGACTTGGAATCCTCCAGGATCGTGCCGTCCTTGTAAAGCCGGCCCGACGGCACCTCGTCGATGATGCCGGGGTCGCCCGGTCCCAGTCTGACCAGATCGCCGTTGCGGCAGACCAAAACCTTGGGCACACCGGCGGCCCGCGCCAGGTTGGCATGCTCGAACAGGTGCAACGCCTCGCCATGGACCGGAATCAGGAGCTGCGGGCGGACCCATGAGATCATGTCGCGCAACTCGTCGCGGCGCGGATGGCCGGAGACGTGAACGAGATGGGTGCGGTCGGTAATGACCTCGACGCCTTGGGTCACGAGGCCATTGATGATGGCGCCGACCGCCTTCTCGTTGCCGGGGATGGTGCGCGAGGAAAAGATCACGCAATCGCCCCTGTTGAGCGTCACTTCCGGATGATCGTCATTGGCGATGCGCGCCAGCGCCGCACGCGGCTCGCCCTGGCTGCCGGTGCACAGCGCCAGCACCTTGTCGGGCGGGAAATGGCCGTAGAGATCAGCGCCGCGGAAATTCTGGACGCCGTCGAGAAAACCGGTCTCACGCGCGACCTGCACCACGCGCTCCATCGCGCGCCCGACCACCACGACCTCGCGGCCGGCGGCCTTCGCGGCATCGGCGACTGCGCGCAGCCGCGCGACGTTGGACGCAAAGGTGGTCACGGCGACGCGGCCTTTTGCGCCCTTCACGAGTTCGATAATGGTTTTTGCAACTTCGGCTTCCGACGGCGAGCGCCCTTCCCTAACCGCATTGGTGGAATCCCCGACCAGCGCCAGCACGCCGGCCTGGCCGAGCTCGCGCAGCCGCTGCTCATTGGTGGGCTTGCCGATGATCGGCGTCGGATCGATCTTCCAGTCGCCGGTATGCAGCACCGTTCCGACTTCGGTGTGGATTGCGAGCGCATGCGATTCCGGAATCGAATGCGCCACCGGAATGAACTCGACGTTGAACGGCCCGAGATCGATGCGGCCGCCCGAGGGCACCACCGTGACCGGAATTTTCGGCGGATTGCGCTCGGAGGCGCATTTGGCCTGAAACAAAGCGGCGCTGAACTGGGTCGCGTAGATCGGGCACTTCAGTTTGGGCCAGAGGTCGATGATGGCGCCGAAATGGTCTTCGTGGGCGTGCGTCAGCACCAGGCCGACCAGGTTCTTGCGTTCCTTTTCGAGGAACTGGATATCGGGCATGATTAGATCGATGCCCGGCAAATGCTCCTCGTCGCCAAAGGATACCCCGAGATCGACCGCAAGCCAGGAACGCTGATGGCGGTTGCCGAGGCCATAGATCGACAGGTTCATGCCGATCTCGCCGACGCCGCCGAGGGCTGCAAAGGTCAGTTCGTCCGGCCGCGCCATCAGGCTGCCCCTATGGAAGCCGCGGAGCCAAAATAAACATCGCCCGCCGACACCGGGACCCGCTCGCCGCCTGAGGTCCGGATGATCAGGCAGCCCGTCTCATCGATGGTGTCGAATATCCCTTCGATCGGCGCGCCGGCGGTTCGAATCGCGACCGGCTGGCCAAGGCCCGCCGCGCGTTCCAGCCAAAGTCGCCGGATTTCGGCAAAGCCGCGACCGCCATCCCAGATGCCGCGGAATTCCGCCCAGGTGTCCGACAGTGTTGCAAACAATTCCTCTGCGCCGATATGGACGCCAAGGGCCGCAAGCGACGTCGCCGGCGTCGGCGTGCCCTCGGGCGCGGCAACGACATTGGTACCGATGCCGACTACGACCGCGAGGTGAGCCTCCACGGCCTCCGCCTCCAGCAGAATGCCGGCGAGCTTCTTGCTCCCCGCCAGCACATCGTTGGGCCATTTCAGCGAAAATCTCATGTCGTCCGATCCCGCCGACCTCAAGGAGGCCTCAATACTTATTTTTTTCAGCGCCGCCTCCAACGCAAGGCCTGCGGCAAACCCTAGCGTGGCGGCGGCCGCGGGAGAAATGTCGATGACTTCGAGAATGCTGCTGGCGAGGTTACCCCGCGGCGCGATCCAGGGACGATGCCGTCGGCCGCGGCCCGCGGTCTGCTCAGTCGTTACGAACCAGATCGGCCCGCGCTCGCCGTTCCGCGCGCGCGACATGGCTTCCGCATTGGTCGAGCCGATGCTCTCGAAGGCGGCGAGCCGATAACCCGCCGATATGGCCCGGGGACCGAGCGAGAAGGTCATCTCAGGCTGATCCGGCTTTGCCAGATCCGTCTGGGCGCCGATGTTTTTGTTTGGGCATGATCCTCTCCGAAAACCGGGGTCCACTTTTCGGGATCATGCCTAGAATAGCGACTTCGCCGCAGCCGTCGCCACGCTCACCAGCGGCCCCGGATAGACGAAGAAAAAGATGTTGAACAGGCCCGCAACCGCCAGCACCGTGCGCAATTCCAGGCGCATCGGATCGAGCTGGCC
The DNA here is from genome assembly GCA_036513695.1 of Bradyrhizobium sp. Lineage (GTDB taxonomy): Bacteria > Pseudomonadota > Alphaproteobacteria > Rhizobiales > Xanthobacteraceae > Bradyrhizobium. The sequence continues at coordinate 20,343 of DATBYN010000415.1, forward strand.
GAGCGGCTCCTCGAAATACATCACCTTGATGATGGTCAGATAATAATAAGCGCCCACCACGCTGGTGAGCACGCCGACCACGGCCAGCGTGAACAATCCGGCTTTGATCGCCGCGACAAATACGTACCATTTCGCGAAGAAGCCGGCGAGCGGCGGAATGCCGGCCAGCGAAAACAGCAACATCGCGAAGAAGAATGCCAGCAGGGGATTGGTACGAGAAAGTCCGGCGAAATCACTGATGTTCTCAAAATGCTGACCGCTGCGCTTCATGGTCAGGATGACAGAGAAAGAGCCGAGCGTCATCGCCACATAGATCGCGATGTAGACCAGGACGCCCTGCGCGCCCTCCGCGGTGCCTGCAGCCAGGCCGACCAGAGCAAAGCCCATATGGCCGATCGAGGAATAGGCCATCAGCCGCTTGATGTTCTTTTGCCCGATGGCGGCGAACGACCCGAGCGCCATCGAGGCGATCGCGACGAACACCACGATCTGCTGCCATTGCGTGACGATGCCGGGAAATGCCGTGAGCGTGACCCGGGTGAATACGGCGAGCGCCGCGACCTTGGGCGCGGAGGCGAAGAACGCCGTCACCGGCGTCGGCGCGCCCTCATAGACGTCGGGCGTCCACATGTGGAACGGCACGGCGGAGACCTTGAAGCAAAGCCCGGCCAGCAGGAACACCACGCCGAACACGATGCCGACGCTGCCGGTCTTCACGGCGGCTGCGATGCCCGCAAAGCTCACGGTTCCAGTAAAGCCATAGATCAGGGAGGCGCCGTACAACAGCATGCCGGACGACAGCGCGCCCAGCACAAAATACTTCAGGCCGGCTTCGGTCGATTTGGCGTTGTCGCGATTGCTAGCCGCGACCACGTAAAGCGCGAGCGACATCAGCTCAAGCCCGAGATAGAGCATGATCAGGTCGCCGGCCGAGATCAGCACCATCATGCCGAGCGTCGAGAGCAGCACCAGGATCGCATATTCGAAGATCCGGCGCGACTGATCGGCCAGATATTCCGTGGAAAGGATCAATGTCGCCGCCGAGCCGATCAGCGCCAGAATTTTGAGAAACCGCGCGAAATCGTCGACAATAAAACTGCCGGCAAAGGTCGTGAGCTTGCCTGCGGGCAATAGCAGCTCCAGCACGCCGGTGAGCACCAACAGGCAGATCGCAAGGATGGTGACGAGCGTCGTCGTCTGCTGGCCCCGATAGGCCCCCAACATCAAGAGCGCCATCGCGCCCACGGCCAGCAGCAGCTCTGGCAACACGGGCAGCAACTGATATCCTGCACTCTCAAAGCTCATGGCGCGTTTTCCAGTTCACTGCAGTAGCGCCGCTGCCTTCACGGCCGTGACTGCGGTAGCGTAGTTGTTGACGAGTTGCTGCACCGATGCCGCCGACATGTCGAGCACCGGTTTTGGGTAGAACCCGAACAGGAGGGTGAGCGCCACAAGCGGAAAAAGCGTCACGCTCTCGCGGAACGTGAGGTCCTTGATGCTCGCCAGCGACGGTTTCAGCACTCCAAAAATAACCTTCCGATAAAGCCACAGCGCATAGGCCGCCGACAGGATGACGCCTGTGGTCGCAAACGTGGCGGTCGGGATCGAGACCTTGAACGTGCCGATCAGCGTCATGAACTCACCGACGAAGCCCGAGGTGCCGGGCAGACCGACATTGGCCATGGTGAAGATCATGAACACCAGCGCGTAAAGCGGCATGCGGTTGACGAGCCCGCCATAGGCGGCGATCTCGCGGGTGTGCATGCGGTCGTAAACGATTCCGACGCAGAGGAACAGCGCGCCCGATACGATGCCGTGCGAGATCATCTGAAAGACGCCGCCGGCGACGCCCTGGATGGTGCCGGCGAAAATCCCCATCGTGACAAAGCCCATATGGGCGACGGAGGAATAGGCGATCAATTTCTTGATGTCTTCCTGCATCAAGGCCACCAGCGAGGTGTAGATGATGGCGATGACCGAGAGCGAATAGATCAGCGGCGCGAAATCGTGCGAAGCCAGCGGGAACATCGGCAGCGAGAAGCGCAGGAAACCGTAGCCGCCCATCTTCAACAGGATCGCAGCCAGGATCACCGAGCCCGCGGTCGGCGCCTCGACATGTGCATCCGGCAGCCAGGTATGAACCGGCCACATCGGCATCTTCACCGCAAAGGAAGCAAAGAACGCCAGCCACGCCCAGGTCTGCAAGCTACGCGGCACCGCGGTGTGCATCAGGGTCGGAATGTCGGTGGTCCCGGCATTCCAGTACAGCGCCATGATGGCCAGCAACATCAGCACCGAGCCGAGCAGCGTGTAGAGGAAGAACTTGAAGGAGGCATAGACCCGGCGCGGGCCGCCCCACACCCCGATGATCAGGAACATCGGGATCAGGCCGCCCTCGAAGAACAGATAGAACAATACGAGGTCGAGCGCCGAGAAAGTACCGACCATAAGCGTTTCCAGCAGCAGGAACGCCATCATGTATTCGCGCACCCGCATGGTCACCGACTTCCAGCTCGCAATGATGCAGAACGGCATCAGAGCGGTGGTCAGGATCACGAACGGCAGCGAAATGCCGTCGACACCCATGTGGTAGGTGATGCCGGCGGCGAGCCACTGCGCCTTCTCGACGAACTGGAAATCCGGCTGCGCGGCATCGAAGCGCCAGACCAGGATCAGCGACACGGCGAAGGTGATCAGGGTGGTCCACAGCGCAATCCAGCGTGAATTGCGCCGGGCGGCCTCGTCGTCGCCGCGGTTGAGATAGACGATGAGCGCGCCGACCACCGGCAGGAACGTCACGACGGAAAGGATGGGCCAGGTTATCATCACTGGCCTCCCACGCCGAACATGAACCAGGTGATCAATCCGGCAACCCCGATCAGCATCGCAAACGCGTAGTGATAGAGATAGCCGGTCTGCAGCTTCACGACGTTGCGGGTGATGTCGAGCACCCACTTCGACACGCCGTCCGGCCCAAAGCCGTCGATGATGTAGCCGTCGCCGACCTTCCACAGGAAGCGGCCGATCGCCTTCGCCGGGCCGACGAAGATCAGGTCGTAGAGCTCATCAAAGTACCATTTGTTGAGCAGGAACCGGTAGAGCAGCGGCTGCTGGTTGGCGAGTTCGACCGGCAGATACGGCCTGCGGATGTAAAAGACGTAGGATACGTAAGCACCAACTGCCATCATCACCGTCGGCAGCAATTTGATCCAGACCGGAATCTCTTCCATGTCCTCGATGATGTGCGGATGCATTTTCACCGACTCGCGGAAAAACTCGTCCACGCCCTGGCCGGCGAACAATTCCTTGAACGGGAGGCCGGCGAAGATCGATCCAACCGCGAGAACGCCGATCGGGATCAGCATCCACAGCGGGCTTTCATGCGCGGCTTCGTAATGCTCCTGATCGTGCGGTTCGCCGAAGAAGGTCTTGAAGATCAGGCGCCAGGAGTAGAACGAGGTCAGCCCAGCCGCGATCACCGTCATCAGGAAGCCGTAGAACGCCATCGGATTGTGCGAGGCGTAGGCTGATTCGATGATCGCGTCCTTGGAGAAATAGCCTGCGGTCAGCGGGAATCCCGTCAACGCCAGCGTTCCGATCACCATCACAGTGAAGGTATACGGAATCTTGCGCCACAGCCCGCCCATGTTGCGGATGTCCTGCTCGTGATGCATCGCATAGATCACCGAGCCGGAGCCCAAGAACAGCAGCGCCTTGAAGAAGGCGTGGGTGAACAGATGGAACATGCCGACGGAATACGCCCCGGCCCCCATCGCCACGAACATGTAGCCGAGCTGCGAACAGGTCGAATAGGCGACGATGCGCTTGATGTCGTTCTGCACCAGGCCGACGGTGGCCGCGAAGAAGGCCGTGGTGGCGCCGAACAACATCACGACTGCTTGCGCATTCGGCGCGAGCTCGAACAGCGGCGACAGCCGCGCCACCATGAACACGCCCGCGGTGACCATGGTCGCGGCGTGGATCAAGGCCGAGACCGGCGTCGGGCCTTCCATGGCGTCCGGCAACCAGGTGTGCAGCAGGAACTGGGCCGACTTGCCCATCGCCCCCATGAACAACAACAGGCAGGTCAGGGTCAGCGCGTCGGCGTTCCAGCCGAAGAAATCGATGGTCTTGCCGGTCAGCCCCGGCGCGCCGGCGAAGATCGTTTCCAGGTCGACCGAACCGATCAGCATGAAGATCGCGAAAATGCCAAGCAAAAAACCGAAGTCGCCGACCCGGTTGACGATGAAGGCCTTGATCGCCGCCGCATTGGCCGATGGCTTGAGGTACCAGAATCCGATCAGCAAATAGCTCGCGAGACCGACGCCCTCCCAGCCGAAAAACAGCTGCACCAGATTATCCGCGGTCACCAGCATCAGCATC
>DATBYN010000416.1:0-2797 GCA_036513695.1 Bradyrhizobium sp.
TGCCCTGACGTGCTCGGCCCCCGGTAGACATTTGCCGGGGGCAGCGGCATCCTTCCCGGCGAAATCTCGAAAAAGAACGCGCGCGCATCCGCGCCGGGGAAACAGAGGGCCAAAATGATCAAAACGCGGTTCACCGAACTCGTCGGCGTCGAGCACCCGATCGTGCAGGGCGGCATGCAATGGGTGGGGCGCGCGGAGCTGGTCGCGGCCGTTGCCAACGCCGGGGCGCTCGGCTTCATCACCGCGCTGACACAGCCGACGCCAGAGGATTTGACCAAAGAAATCGCGCGCTGCCGCTCACTGACCGACAAGCCGTTCGGCGTCAACCTCACCATCCTGCCCTCGATCAAGCCACCGCCCTACGCCGAATATCGCCAGGCCATCATCGAGAGCGGCATCAAAATCGTCGAGACCGCCGGCAACAAGCCGCAGGAACACGTCACCGAATTCAAGAAGCACGGGATCGTGGTCGTGCACAAATGCACCAGCGTCCGCCACGCGCTCTCCGCAGAGCGCATGGGGGTCGATGCGATCTCGATCGACGGTTTTGAGTGCGCGGGCCATCCCGGCGAAGACGACACGCCCGGCCTGATCCTGATTCCGGTCGCCGCCGACAAGGTCAAGATACCGATGATCGCCTCCGGCGGCTTTGGCGACGGCCGCGGCCTGGTCGCAGCACTGGCGCTCGGCGCCGAAGGCATCAACATGGGCACGCGCTTCATGTGCACCAAGGAAAGCCCGATCCATCAATTGGTGAAGGAACGCATCGTCGCCAACGACGAGCGCGAGACCGAATTGATCTTTCGTACCATGCGCAACACCTCGCGCGTCGCCAAGAATGCGATCTCGACCAAGGTGGTCGCGATGGAGAGGGAAGGCGCGAAATTCGAGGACGTGCGCGAACTCGTCGCCGGCGCCCGCGGCAAGATGGTCTATGCGACCGGTGACGCCGACGAGGGCATCTGGTCGGCCGGACAGGTGCAGGGACTTATTCATGATATCCCAACCTGCGCCGAGCTGATATCGCGCATCATGCGTGACGCCGAAGCCATCATCCGAAGCCGGCTCGAAGGCATGATGTCCGGCGCCCAGCGCTTGGCGGCCGAATAAAGAGCTTCACGGGACCAACAAAGAGAAGAGCCATGAAAGGCAACATATGAAAGCCTATGTCTACGGCGCCAACGGCCCTGCCATCACCGAGGTTGCAAAACCCGCGCCGAAAGGCACGCAAGTGCTGGTTCGCGTGCGCGCCTGCGGCCTCAATCGCGCCGACCTTGGAATGACAAAAGGCCATGTGCATGGCAGCGCCGGCGGCGTCGGAGCCGTGCTCGGGATGGAATGGGCGGGTGAAGTCGCCGAGCTTGGGCCGGACGCCAAAGGCGTCAAGATCGGCGACAGGATCATGGGCTCCGGTGGCGCGGCATTTGCGGAATATACGCTGGCCGATCATGGCCGGCTGTTTAAAAACCCCTCCAACATGAATTTCGAGGAGGCGGCCACCCTCCCCGTCGCGCTCGCCACCATGCACAATGCGGTCGTGACCAACGGCGCGCTGCAGCCGGGCCAGTCCGTCCTGATTCAAGGCGCGAGTTCCGGCGTCGGCCTGATGGCGATGCAGATCGCAAAATTCAAGGGCGCCAAACTGGTGATCGGCTCGTCAACGGATGCGATGCGCCGCGGACGGTTGAAGGAATTTGGCGCTGACCTTGCGGTGGATTCCAGCGATCCCGGCTGGATCGATCAGGTCCTGAAGGCGACGAATGGCGAAGGCGTCGACCTGATCGTCGACCAGGTCTCGGGCAAGGTCGCCAACCAAAATCTCGCGGCCACGAAAATAAAAGGCCGCATCGTCAATGTCGGCCGGCTCGGCGGCACCCACGCCGATTTCAATTTTGATCTGCACGCCGCGCGCCGCATCAATTACATCGGTGTCACCTTCCGCACCCGTACGATCGAGGAAATCCGCGAGATTTTTGACGAGGTCCGGAAAGACATCTGGCCGGCGGTGGAGCAGCGCAAGCTGCAATTGCCGATCGACAAGGTGTTCGCGTTCGACGATATCGGCAAGGCGTTCGAGCACATGGAAGCCAACAAGCATCTCGGCAAGATCGTCGTGACGCTGTAAGCGCAATACTGATGCCAAGATTGCGATGATGACGCTCAATCGAATACTCGACGGGGGACGCTATTTCGAGGGGCCGCGCTGGCGCGCCGGCCGGCTCTGGTTCGTCGACTGTATGGATCGGACGCTGCTAAGTCTCGACGCCTCCGGCAAATGCGAGCAGCACGCGAAACTCGCGGACGACACGCCCTGCGGGCTCGGCGTCTTGCCGGATGGCAAGCTGATCGTGCTGACGATGTTCCGCAAGCGGCTGATGACCTATTCGGACAGCCAGCTTTCGCTCTACGCCGACCTGTCTGATATAGCGACTGGTACGATCGACGACATGATCGTCGACGGCTTGGGTCGCGCTTATGTCGGCGATCTCGGTTTCGATTTGCCGCCGCCGCCCGATCGGGGAGCGGTCGGCCGCATCATTCTGGTGATGCCCGACGGCGCGACACGCGTGGTGGCCGATGGATTGCGGTTTCCCAATGGTATTGCCGTCTCAGCCGATAACAAAAGGCTTGTCGTGGCCGAGATGGATGGCGGATGCCTGGCCGAGTACGGTATCGAGGCAGACGGCGGCCTGAACTTTCGCGGCCGGTTTGGCAGCGTAAAATCTCCGGACGGCATTTGCCTCGATCGCGACGGGGCCGTATGGGTCGCATCCTTCGACGAGGACGCGTTCATTCG
>DATBYN010000417.1:0-7477 GCA_036513695.1 Bradyrhizobium sp.
GCCACGAGATTGTTGAAGCCGACGTCGCCGGTGGCCTGTAACGGCGTCGGCCGCGCCAGCATCGCGATGCCAGCGGCCGGTCAAGCAGCTTGAACGGCTTGAACTCTATCATCAAGTACTGGCCAAAAGCAGTTGCAGGAATGACTGCTTTTGGCACCTTTGAGACATGCCGCCGAACTCTGAGAATGTCTGTTTATCGGGGAAGATCGGAAGTGATTGGGAGGCAGTCAGAACGACGCGAATGACCCAAAGCGGTCTTCAGGACCGATGCAAAGTCAAGCATTCCGCCGGTTCTGAACCTGGTCCAAAGCGCATACGGCAAGGACGCGATATGGTAGTCTTTCCACCGGAGGGAGCGAGGTCCTCATCCTCGTAGCTCACATGAGGCGGCGCGAGTTCATCACTCTTCTCGGCGGTGCAGCGGCTGGACGGCCGCTCTCGGCGCGCGCGCAGCAGCCGGCGATGCCGGTGATCGGGTTCCTCAACGGCGCAACACCAGAGGGATGGGCGCCCTTTGCGGCGGCGTTCCGCCAAGGCCTGAACGAAGCCGGCTATGTCGAAGGTCAGAACGTGGCGATCGAGTATCGCTGGGCAGAAGACCACTATGACCGATTGCCGGCGCTGGCGGCCGATCTGGTTCGTCGTCGGGTGACCGTGATCGCCGCGACCACCACGCCTGCGGCGCTGGCGGCCAAGGCAGCCACCTCGGTGATTCCGATCGTATTTACGGCCGGCTTCGACCCGGTCGCAGTTGGCCTGGTTGACAACCTCAACCGGCCGGGCGGTAACGCAACAGGCGTGAGCCTGTACCTCGCCGACTTGGCGGCAAAACGACTCGAACTGCTGCACGAATTGGCTCCAAACGCCGCCGTGATCGGCATGCTGGTGAATCCGAATTTGCCGGATGCCGGGTCCCAGTGGAAAGACGTGCAGGAAGCCGCGCGCATGATCGGGCAACAAGTCCATGTTGTGCACGCCGGCAGCGAAGGCGATTTCAGCAGGGCGTTTGCGACCCTGGTTCAACTCAACGCCGGTGCTTTACTCGTCGGCCTCGACGTTCTTTTTATTAGTCGCCGCGATCAACTTGTCGCGCTGGCGGCGCGCCATGCAATTGCTACGATTTACCCCCTGCGCGAGTTTGTCCTGGCTGGCGGCCTCATAAGCTACGCAGCCAACAGTGGCGACGGGTATCGCCAAGCGGGCATTTACGCCGGCCGGATTCTCAAGGGCACCAAGCCGGGCGATCTACCCGTGGTGCAGCCGACCAAGTTCAATCTGATCATCAACCTCAAGACCGCCAAAGCACTCGGCCTCGAAATTCCGCCGAAGCTGCTCGCGCTCGCCGACGAAGTGATAGAGTGAAGTGACGGAACTTCATTCTGGTTCGATAGCGCTGCCGATCATTGAATTCGCTGGGAGTCGGCTTGTGGCACAAAGCGTCATTTCGGCGCGCTGCGGAATTTGGTCGCTATCGGGGCATAGCGGACATCGAGCAAGCCGCCACGCGCCGCTTGGATGAGGCAGTTTCGCCGTCACGCTTGTCGCCAACCAGAGCACCGGGCGTGATCGGGTCCCATGGCGCCGCGTCCTACACCGCCCTCGTCGAGCCGGCGTCCCGGTTCGAGCCATGCAACGGACAATTCGGATCGGGTTCGATCAACATGCCGGCGGGTTCACGCTCCCGGATGGCGGTGTCATGAGCGATGAATTGGCAGCTACAACTGAGCTCCAAGGCTTCGGTCGTTCCAGGCTGAGGTATCGGGCTCATCGACGTTTGGGGATCACTGGTTCGCATTTGACGGCTCGTTCTTGCAATACGCCTGCGAGATTTGCGAACGATCTGCGCCGACGCTTCGGTCATTGACGTCGATCAATTTACGGCAGCATCGCAGTCGATTTTTATATTGCCGGCTCCGCGCAACGGGGCCGGCCATGACCCGTTGGTCTGGCAACTTTCGCAATTCGTTTACCAACTCCCGGAGATCCCTGACATGACCGAGGATGTTATCGTGCTGGCGGTTTGGCCGCGATGTTCTGCTGGACCTACATCATCTTGCCGCTGATTTATTACCACGGTTGAGCTTGCCACATGGCCGGCATTCATGACCGCGCGGCGGGTGTAATCCGCCCGAGGGGCGAAATCCGTTTGTATTGATGACCGTTCGCGGCATTCCGATCGACGTCCGGGAAAATTCCGTAAAATGCATTCGAAAACAAAATTAGATTGCAAGCGGCTCCGCTAAGCAGATTCCAATAAGTCTTCTGTAAAAGTGGCTGCAATGACGGATGAACCGTTATCGAAGAAGGGCGAAGGACCGACATGTTAGTGAACCGACGCAAAAGCGAACGTCGTATGTGCAGAAGCCTGGCGCGGATTCAGTTCGGGACCGGCTCGTTGTCGCGCGACTGTACGATCACGGACATTTCCGACGGCGGCGTCAAGGTGATTGCCGAATATGTCGACGTTCCCTCGGAGTTTACCATCATCTTGTCAGAGGGCCGCCCGCGCCAATGTCGGCTGGCGTGGCGGATCGGCTGCGAATTCGGCGCTCAATTCGTCGATTAGGCGGAAAAGCCCCTTGAAACCGCAAGACCGGTGAACGCCTTAGGCTCGTAGGCACGACGTCGACGCCGGCTGTTCGTGCGAACGACCTGGGCGGCTGACACGCCGGCTTAACGGGAATTTAGGGTTAATCTGTAAGCATCTCTGACCAGTCGCCGACGATAGGTCAAAGTACATGCTCCCGCAGCCGCTCCTGCAACATCGGGTCGCGAGATTCCTTGCGGCCGCGGCGACGTCTGCGGTTGTGGTATTGGGGCTTTGCAGCTGCCAGACCGACGGCACCTCAGACATCACGGGGTCGCTGGGCGAGAAAACCGAGACCAGCCCCGCCGCCGACCCGCGGCGCGAGCTCGACTCCGATCGCGAGCGCTATCGCGCCAACCCCAAGGACACCGGCGCGGCGCTGCGATACGGCAAGGCGCTCCGCGCCACCGGGCAGCGGGCCCAGGCGGTCGCGGTGCTCGAGCAGGCCACACTTGCTAACCCCGACGACAAGGCGCTGCTGGCCGGCTACGGGCGGGCGCTGGCCGACAATGGCAATTTCCAGCAGGCGTTTGACGTGCTCGGCCGCGCCCATTCCCCCGACGATCCCGACTGGCGGATCCTGTCGGCTCAGGGAGCTACCCTCGATCAACTCGGCCGATACGATGAAGCGCGGCAGTATTATGCGAGCGCCCTGAAAATCGCGCCCGACGAGCCTTCGGTGCTGTCCAATCTCGGCCTGTCCTACGCGCTTTCAAAGGATCTGCCCAAGGCGGAGGAGACGTTGCGCCGCGCCAACAGCCACACCGATGCGAATCCGCGGGTGCGGCTCAACCTGGCTCTGGTGGTTGGCCTGCAGGGCCATCTGGCCGAGGCTGAAAGCATCGTGAAGGCCGACCGGCCGCCTGACGAAGCGGCGGCGAACGTCGCCCAGCTGAAGCGATTGTTGTCGCGAAAAGAGCATGCCGCCAACGACGCCGACAAAGTACCGCGGACGGCTGTCGCGCACCCTGATTGACCTCTTGGCGAACGGCGGACCCTGCTCCGTCGGCCGAGCACCGTTACGCGCACGCCCCCCGCGAGAACGCTGCGGCGCGCCCCAAGTGATGGCTACTTCACGCCCAATTTCTTGATGATCGGCGCCAGGAAAGAACCCCGCGGCTTTTTGTTGTCGCCGCGCCCGGTCAGCCGCTGCGCGATCTGCAGAAACGTCTTGGTGGTGCGGTGGCTGGCCGAGATTTCCGCGATCATCTGGCCGTTGTTGGCCGCGGTGCCGAACAGTCGCGAATCGAATGGGATAGAGGCGATCGGCGGGATCTCGATGGTCTTGGTGAAGCCGCGCGCGTCGATTTCCGGACGCTTCGGCATGCGGACCTGATTGAGACAATATAGCGGCGGCCGGTCGTTGGGCCGCGCCGATTTCAGGATGCCCAGCATGTTCTTGGTGTTGCGCAAATTGGCGAGGTCGGGTTCGGCAACGATCAGGATATCGTCCGCGCCGATCAGAATGCGCTTGGTCCAGGCCGACCATTGGTGCGGAACATCCAGCACGATGCAAGGCGTCGTCAGGCGCAGCGTGTCGAAAATCGAATCGAAGGCCTCGGCGGCGAAATCGTAGACCCGGTCGAGTGCCGCAGGTGCCGCCAGCAGGCTGAGGTGGTCGGAGCATTTCGCGAGCAGCCGTTCCATGACGGTGGTATCGAGCCGTTCGGCCGAGAACACCGCATTGGCGATGCCCTGCGGCGGATCCTGATTGTAGTCGAGACTGGCGGTGCCGAACGCGAGGTCGAGATCGATGACGACGGAATCCATCGCCAGATCGCGCCCGATGGCCCAGGCCACGTTATGCGCGATAGTGGATGCACCGACGCCGCCCTTGGCGCCGACGACGGCGATGATGCGGCCGAGCGCGACGGCCTCCGACGCCGAGAACAGGCTGCAAATCGCGCGCACCACGTCCAGCGGGTTAACCGGTCCGATCACGTAGTCGCTGACGCCGCGGCGCACCAGTTCGCGATAGGGCGCGGCATCATGGGGGGTACCGATCACGACGACGCGGGTTCCGGGATCGCACACACCTGCGAGTTCGTCGAGGCCGGCAAGGATGTCGTTGCTGCCGTTGGTTTCCAGGATGATCACGTTCGGCGTCGGCACGCTGCTATAGACGTCGATGGCCGTCACCACGCCGCCCATCTTGACCGTGAGATGGGCCTTGGCGAGGCGGCGATCCTCGCCCGCCGATCGAATGGCGGCCGCAGTTGCCTCGGTCTCGCAATAGGCCTGTACCGACACGCGCGGTGCCGGGGCGATGTAATCGTCCGCGAGCGGCGCTGTGTCGCCCGGCTGCTCGTCGGGATTTTTGTGGATGTGTTTGATCATTTGCCGGTATCGCTGAGTTTGGCCTTTTCCGCTTCGGGATAGGTGGTCGTGCTCGTCTCGCCCTTGCGATACTTCTCGAAGGCTTCCGAGCGCCGCGGCGTATAGGGGGGCGTTTCCGGCCGCGGCTGCACGAGATCCGACGGATTGTCGATCATCGCCGCCATGTTGCGCTGATAGGCGCAGCCGAAATTGTGGTACTCCGTGTTCCCGGAATAGCGGGGGTCCAAAATCGAGGGGCCAAGATCCTCCGGCCACAGACCGCAGGGTCCGGCAACCGCTGCAAGCCTCGGATAACTGAGCCTGATTGTCGCCAGCGTCCGCGGGTTGTCCGGGGTGTAATGTCGTACGGTAATTCCGCTCGAAGGCACACCGCCTGCCGCGAGCACTGCCTTGGCCTCCCGGAATGCAGAGGCCGCCGCCCGTGCGTTCGGGGTGTCGACCGGCACATCGGCAACGATCGCGCCGGTGCCCTCGCGAACCCATGTCTGCGCCAGCGCCACGACGTCGGCGCGTTGCACGGCCGACAAGCCGCCACGTCCTTGCCCGACGAAGATCACCACCGAGCGGTTGGCTTCCTCGATCGCGATCGGATGGCGCAGCCGGTAATCGTCGGGAACGCTCGCGGTGGTCACGACTTCGGTGGTGGCAAAGGTGCAGGCACCGAGGCTGGCTGAGAGGCCGACGAGCGCGCCGACGAGGCGCAGGGTTTTATAGCGATCGACCGCTGTTCTGTTTATCATCGTCCTGTCCTCGTCCCGCGTTGGTCGCGCAGCCCCGTCTCAGTCAATGATGAAGCCAAAGTTGGCCGGAAAGCTTCCAACCTGGTCGACGCGCGCGGCAATGCCGTAAATCCGATTCATCTGGGCCAGCAGCGTCGATTGGGAATCCGACGCCGGCGCAAATCCGTCATCGGGACGCGACAACTCTTTCTGGGCAACCGCCCGAACCACATAGGGCGTCACCAGGACCATTAATTCGGTCTCGTGATTGACGAAATCCTGGCTCCTGAAGAGCGCGCCAAAGATCGGTATCGAGTCGACGCCGGGCATTCCGTTGACGGCCTGCTTGGTCTGTTCCTGGATCAGGCCGGCCATCGCCATCGAACCGCCCGATGGGATCTCCAGCGTGGTTTCGGCGCGCCGGGTCTTGATCGAGGGAATCGTCGTTCCACCGGTACCGCCCTGCAAAGAGTTTTCGGTCGAGACTTCCGACACTTCGGTCATCACCCGCAGGCTGATCCGCCCCTCACTCAGCACCACCGGCGTGAAGTTGAGCGAGATGCCGAATTTCTTGAAGCTGACCGTCTGAACGCATTGTCCGATGACGCCCGACGTCGACGTTTGGCAGGTCACGCCGGTCGGAATGGGAAATTCGCCGCCCGAGATAAAGGTCGCGGACTCCCCGGAGATCGCCGTCAGATTGGGTTCGGCCAGCGTGCGCACCACGCCGGCGCTTTCCATCGCGCGCAGGGTGGCGGTGACCGAGGGCAGACCCTTGGTGATGGCCGAAGGGCTAAAACCGTTGCCGGGGACGAGCGGCCCACTATTTGCGGTGAACGGGTTGGTGTTGTTGAAATTCACGACCGCGGTGCCATAGTTCATGCTGGCGCTGAGATCGACGCCCATCTGCTTGATGATGTCGCGCCGCACTTCCGCAACCGTGACCTTCAGCATCACCTGGTCGCGGCCGCGAACGACGATGCCGTTGACGACCTTGTCGGCGCTGCCGACCAGCCGCGCCGCCAGCTCGCCGGCCTGCTGGGCCTCGATCGGGGACGACACCGAGCCGGTCAGGATCACGCTGTCGCCGACGCCCTCGATATTGATTCCCGGCAAGGTCTGCTTCAACGCCGCGCGCACGCCGTTGAGGTCGCGCTTGACCGCGATGTCATAGGCCGCGATCTGCAGGCCGTCGGCATCGAAGAACACGACATTGGTCTGGCCGACCGCGGCGCCGATGATGTAGGCGCGCTGCGGTGAGCGGATCACGGCGTTGGCAATCTTGGGGTCGGCGACCAGCACATCTTTGACATCGTGCGGCAAATCGACAACCATGGATTTGCCGATGCCAAGCGCAAGAAAGCGTGTCTTCGCCACGGCGCTGCCAACGATCGGTGCTTGGGAGCCAGTCGGTGCCTCGGCCGCCAGCACGGGCGCCAGCGCCGGGTTGAGCGTCAGAGCGGCGACGGCCGAAAACGACAGGGCGCGGACCAGCAAGATCCGCATCGCCGGCTGATTTCCCCTGCATTTCATATCGGACGTCCTTTCAGTCACTTCTGTGTCGCAGTCACTTCTGTGTTGTCTTCACTTCTGTGTCGTCGCCGGCATCGAGACGCCGTAGCGAATGACGTTGATGGTGCCGCCCTGCTTCGGAGCATCGTCGGTGGTCTGTTCGGCCATGCTGACATCGACGATGCTGCGCAGCGCCAGCGATAGCGTGCCGCTCTGGCGCGCACGGGCCAGCGTCTCCGCCTGCTCGGGCTTCAGCTCGAGCGTGACGGTCTTGCCGATCACGGTGTTCTGGCCGTCCTTTTCCTTGGGCGCCTGGTCGATC
>DATBYN010000418.1:0-9680 GCA_036513695.1 Bradyrhizobium sp.
GACCGGCTGGCTCAATCCGTTCGTATTTGTCCGCGCCGTGCGCGCATTCTTCGACGGGCCGATCGTGCTGGCGGGAGGCATCGGCGACGGCCATGCGCTGCGGGCGGCGCAAGCGCTCGGCTGCGATCTCGCTTATATGGGTACCAAATTCATCGCCACAAACGAGAGCATGGCCGATGCGAGGTACAAGGAGATGCTGGTTGCGAGCAGCGCCGACGATATCCTTCTGACCACGGCCTTCACCGGACTGCAGACCAACATGCTGCGGCCTTCCATTGCCGCCGCGGGCCTTAATCCCGACGACCTGCCGCAGCGCGGCGCGATCGACATCGCAGAGGATATCGACATCGGCGCGCGCGAAAGCCGGCCAAAACGCTGGCGCGATATCTGGAGCGCGGGGCATTCGACCTCGGGCGTGACCGAGGTGCTTCCGGTTGACGAGCTCGTGGCGCGCACGCTCGCGGAATATCGCGATGCCGACGGGCGCGTCCGATAGCGCCGTCGCGGCCTCAGCTTTCGGTCCTTAACTCGCCGTTAACCATCTCGCCCCAACAATCCTGTCCAGGGCGGTTCGCCACCGCCGTGGCGGGGCCGCGCCAAAAACTGCAGGCAATGGGGATGCGACATGGATCTCGAAACATTCTTTGCAAAAACGCCCGCGACCCTCGACGAGATCAAGGTCCGGGTCGGCTACGCGCTGGCGCGCCATCCGCTCTGCCGCAACGTGCAGTTCGACATCATCTCGACGCCACGCACCCGCAAGGGCGGCAACTGGACCATCAGCCTGCGGCAGGTCGCCCCCGACGCGCTGTGGGAGGCGTCCGATATCGTCGCCGACATCCAGGAAGCCTACGATCTCTGCGTCGCAGCCTGATTTTTCGCCGATTCCACGCCTAATCCCTGCCGTCGAACCCGACGCCGCCGCGGCGTCGGCACGGTTAAGCCTTAATTGTTGCCCAGTTTTGGGGAAAGAGAGCGTCCAGGGGATGTGGAGAGCTGCTTGACGAAAGCCATCACCATCATCGCGCTGACCTGCTTCCTGATCGTCGGCGCAACCGCCGCCAGCATTTTGGGCCGCGACAGCGTGCCGGCGGCCCGGTTGGAGCTATCCGCGCCGGTCGTCAACAGCCCGGTCGCCAACCGGGAAAGCAAGCAGGACCGGCTCGCGGTCGTGAAATTGGCGCTGGCATCCTTTGACCCGCCGCAAACCGCAAGCCTGAGCGAGCCGCTGCGGATGGCTTTTGCAGCCACGGCACCTTCCGACATCGAGGCGCCGAAGGCCGCGGCGCCCGTGGCGATGCCGGCAGCACCGCTCGCGCCAGCGAAGAAGATGGTGGCAAAACCGGCGCCGCAAAAATCTTATGCGCTGCTCAGCGACGTCCAGATCGCCGGCATCAAGGAGCGCCTAAGACTTTCGGCCGCGCAGGAATCCTACTGGCCGGCAGTTGAAACCGCGCTGCGCGCCGTCGCCCGCAAGATCCACGCGACGCGGCAGGGCGATCCGAAAGCGACCGGCATGCCGCCGATCGATCCCGATGCCGAAGAAGTCCAGCAGCTGAAATCGGCTGCGATGCCGCTGCTGTTTCAACTGCGTGAAGATCAAAAGCAGGAAGTGCGCACGCTCGCCCGCCTGATCGGGCTGGAGAAGGTCGCGGCGGCGATCTGAGTCGGCTGCGACGCTTCGCGTAGCCCGCAAAAAAGCCCAAGCCGCCGGGACGTCATCCCTTCAGCTTGCGCCGCGCAGTCTTTCATATAAGGCGAATACTCGCTCCTTTAACCTCATCCGCCGTGGGCTTCCACGACCTTGCGGCAGGGGACGGAGAGTTTTGCCTTGTTCTCGCGCAGGCACGCGTTCATCTGCGGCGGCTTGCCGATATGTTCGGCGCAGAGCGTTTCTGCATCGGAACGGCAGGCCATTTTCTCCTGCGCCGTCGGGGCGGATTGCGCCATCGCCGATGAGCTAACGGCCATCAGCAGGGCGAGCGACACATATATCGACTTGTTCATGATCAAACCTTTCGACGAGTTAATGTGAGGGGTGCGGTTAAGCGCGGGGAACCTCGTCGAGGAGAGCGTTTTGGTCCATGCCATGTTCATGGCATCGGGCTTCTCCCTCAAAAACCCCCGTTTTTAGGGCTTAAACGGCCGAATCCGGCTGCCTCAGTCGACCCCCCATCTTCATGGCATATCGCGGCACCCAGCCAGGGTCCATGTACATCCGCGTCGGCTGCGGTGACCGATCGGTCCAACCGCAAGGCCGCTTGAAACAGGAGAGAGATGTTATGTTGACCAAATCGAAATGGATGAGCGCTGCCGTTGCCTTGACGGCTTTTTCGACACTGGCTGCGGTTTCGCTGACCGCTGCGCCTGCCGAGGCCGCGATGGTGTATTGCAAGACGGCCGGCGTGCCGCAGGGCTGCATCGTTCGGACCCGGCCGGTGGTTCGGCCGGTGGTGCCGGTTGTGCGGCCGATCTACCCGGTCGGTCCGGTTGCTGTGCGGCACGTCGGCTATACCCGCGTGACCCCCTATGGTGTGCGGCACGTCGGTTATACCCGTGTGTGGCGATGAGGCGCATGATCGGGAAAAGTGGTTTTCCGAAGAGATCCCGCGCAAACAAAAATCCAAGCGCGACGGCGATCCATCGAGCCGTCGCGCTTGGTAGCTCAAGCGCCGGCGGTGTCGCTGTCAGGAAAGCGGCGAGGCAAGGTCAGCCTCACCCGCGTGCCGCCGGCGCCGGAGGAAAGCTCGAGCTCGATACCACAGCGCGTGGCGCGGCTTCGCATGTTGCGCAAGCCGCGCGCCGCTTTTTTATCCGTCGCCGCGGCGCCGTCCGGCGTCAGCGCAAATCCCTTGCCATCGTCTTCGACGCTGATGCGCCCTGAGGGGAGACCCGAGGCGTCGGCGAGCGTCTCGATCGTGACCGTGATGCAGCGGGCACCGGCGTGCTTGACGGCATTGGTCAGAGCTTCATCCAACAACCGCACGATCTGGATCACGTGCCACGGCCGCAGCTCGGGATGAACCGGCAGGCCTTGCGGCGACAGCGTATGCCAGTCCAGCGCGATATCATGCGGACGCAACTGCGCGGTGGCGCGTTCGCGCCATGATCCGAGCGCCAGCATCAGATCGCCGCCGATGTCGTCCATCGAATCGATCACCAGCCGAAGATCTTTCAGCGCCGCCCGCGCCGCGTCACCGATCGGCGCGCTGGCATCGCCACGCTCGCTCAGCGCAACGATGCTGACGAGCTGGCCGCCCAGACCATCATGAAGGTCGCGCATCAGCCGCGTGCGCTCCAACGCCAGCGCCGCGGCACGGGCGCGCTCCTCCTCACGCGCAAAACTCGCCTTCAACTGGTCCTCGGCCTGGCGCACCTGGGTGACCAGGCGTCCGGCAAAGCTGTCGACCTGATTAAGCGCGCGGGCAAACCGCCAGGTCAGCCCGGCGCCGATCGCGACCAGCATCGCCGAATAGGACAGACGCGCGACGAAGATGCGTCCGTCGGGCGCGATCTGCAGCACCGAGAGCATGTCGCGAATCCAGCAGGTCAGCAGGATGGTGACGGCGCATCCCAGCACGAAAACGGCGACGTCCTGTCGCTTCAACACCGAGTGCGCGACGATCAGCGCCAATAGCACAAGATACAGGCCAATCGTCGGCATGCCGAGCCACACAAAGAATTGGCTGATCGTCGCCTGATCTCCAAACAACGCGACCACGACGAGGATCAAGCCGGGAGCGAAGATCAGCGCAGCCCAGCGCGGCCATCTCCAGCCGAGAAACAGCATCGCGAAGGTCAGCACAAAACTGCCTTCCAGCGGCCCGGAGGTGATCAGGATCGCGTTCAGCCTGGAAAATTGCGACTGGTCCACCGCTACCGGCAAAAACGACTGCGCGACGCCGAGCGTCATCGCGGCAGCCAGGATGCCGTATGCCGGCTCGTGGCGGCGCACCACCCCCATGATCGTCAGGATCACCGCGAGGATCGCCTGCCATGCCGCGAACACGACCGGCAGCGTGACAAAGAGCAACGTCCGCTGTTCGTAATAGGGACGCAGTGCCTGATCTGGACCGACATAGACGCTGTCCAGGAAACCGGTCAGCGGACCCCACACCAACAGCCGGATGGTGAGATCGTTCTGGCCGTCGTGAAGCAGCGACGTCGGAATAACCGCGATTTCGGGCGTATTGCGATCGGGCCGGTTGGCGACCGGATCGCGCCGGCTGTCCAGGATCACGACGCCGTTGACCAAAACCTCCACGCCATTGTTGAAGCGCGGCAGATACACCGACCAGGCGTGTTGCTGTTCGCCGCCTGGCCACGAGAAGTGGCCTGAGTAGAGCGGCGGATCATTCATCGAAAATCGGGAAGAGGTATAGTGCGGCAGCGTCACCGAGCGCTCGGTGCCGCCCTCCTTTGCGTTGAACTCGGTCAGGAGATAGCGGGATGGCGGTTCCGGCAATGACTGATGCAGCGCGAAGAGACAGACGACAACGATCAGCAGCTGGACCAAAGCGTATTGGAGGAGACGGGAAGCCCGCAGCCACCAGCTCTTGCGGGTGGAAAAGTCGGGCTTCGCCGCGACGTCGTCCATCACAGCCGGATCAAGCCTTGCTGTAGCGCCTCGAACACCGCCTCGCCGCGGGTGTGGACCTCGAGCTTGCGGTAGATGTTCTTGATGTGGCCCGGCACGGTCTGGCGCGATAACCCAAGATGGCCGGCGATCTCGGCATAGCTAAAACCCTTGGCGATGCCCCACAGGATATCGATTTCGCGTGGTGTCAGTTTTACGGTGTCGAGCGGCGGCCCGGGCGGGGGCTCGGGATGGTTTTGCGTCCTGCGCACGATGAAGCGCGCGATCGAAGCCGAAATCGGCGAGTGTCCGGCGACGAGGTCGCGAACGGTTGCCGCGATATCGGTCGGAAACGCATCCTTCAGCAGATAGCCGGTGGCGCCGACCGTGATGGCGGAGATCACGCTCTCTTCGTCGCCGAGAATGGAAATCACCATGATTTCGGTCTCGGGAAAGCGCTGCCGGGTTTCGCGGATCAGATCGACGCCGTGTCCGTCCGGCAGTTGCAGATCGGTCAGCAGTACTTTCGGGGCGCTCGCGGTCAGGCTGGCGCGGGCCTCGGCCAGCGTCGCCGCCGCCGTGACCTGAAATCCGGCCTTTGCCAACGCGTCCTGCAGCCGCCATAGGGTCGGCGCGTCGTCTTCGACAAGCAAAACCGTAATGGCCTGCGAAGCAGCCTCGTCGCTCAATTCGGTCATCAAAAATGTCCCTGCCGCCGTTGCCGCGGGCGGGCGCAGTCTAACCCCGCGCGCCCCCTCCGCGACAGCCATATTCATGGGGGTCGGGCCGGGCGCTGACCGGCAGCGGCAGCCGCTCCGACACGTTCCGGTACTGCCAGACGAACCCCTGTTGCTTGACGCGATCGCCGCTTCTAATCCGCGCCGAGGACCAACTGCATGATTGTCGGAGCAGGTGCATTGCATAGACAACACGAGGGCAATACCAGTCGCCATGACACGACAGAGACCAAATCCTTATTGCGACTTTCGGTGCTTATGTTCCGATTCTGCTAGGCCGATCGGAAATTGCTCTTTCCTTATGGTTGCCTCTTTGCTTTAATGCATCCAGGGGTATGGGGCGCCATTCAAAGTCAATTTTTCTGGCGGTCCAACGCCCTCTTGGCCTAGGGAAGGGCTGCGCCATGGCTGATGTTGATTACGTCATTACGGCGCGTGCCGTTAGAAATGGCGCTTTTGTTGCTGACGTCGGTTCCGTTCGATATTTGCGTGTCCCTCCTGATGCTGCTGTTCCCACGCCCGAGATGGGAACGACCAGCCAAGGCGATATCAACAAGTGGATCGCCGAGGTTCGCACTCTCGCCGATGGCGCCCCGAATCCGAATTCGATCAGCGTGGCCGGGGACGTACTTATTTTTATCCACGGGTACAACAATGATCTGCCGATTATCATGCAGCGGCAGAGGCAATTGGCGAAGGATCTGAACGTTGAAGGGTGGAAGGGCGTCGTCGTCAGCTTCGATTGGCCAAGCGGCAACGAGACGCTTGCATATCTCGAAGACAGGTCTCGCGCTGCGGATGTTGCGCTCCAATTGGTTAAAAAATGCATCCGCGTTCTGGCCGCCGGTCAGGAAACCGGGTGCGTCACGAATGTTCACTTGCTCGGTCATTCAACGGGCGCGTATGTGCTGATGGAGGCCTTCGCCCAGGCGGAGAAGGATGGCAGTCTTTTCAAGAGCGACTGGCGTGTCAGCCAGGCGGCGTTCATCGCCGGGGATGTTGCGTCTTCAAGCCTTTCGATAGGCGACGCTTGGTCAGCACCAATGTTCAAGCGAATACTTCGTTTGACGAACTACTCCAATCCCTATGACAGCGTTCTTGCCGCCTCAAATGCAAAGCGATTGGGTGTTGCGCCGCGCGCTGGACGGGTTGGACTTCCGATCGACGCGAATCCAAAAGCCGTCAATGTGGATTGCGGAGATTACTTTCTCACTCTCGACCCGACCAAGTCGACGTATTTTGGTGACTTTACCCACTCTTGGCATATTGGCAATCGCGTCTTCGCCCGCGACCTTGCCATGGTGATCGAGGGTGCGGTCGATCGCGGCGCTATCACTACGAGAATTGCGAAAGATGGCCGGCTTTCGTTGCAAGATGCCCCGCGCCCACAATTCATGGGAGACTGGAACATCAAGGCGGCAGTGAGACCGTAGGCTTGGAAGCAAGCGGATCGAGTCCTGGAGAATCGCGCAAAAGCCGTGACGGCGGATAGCTCAATGCGGTGGTTCGCCTAAGCCGCGCTTTTCGTGCAATGCGCGATCAGCCGCTCGATGAAGCCGGCGCAGTCCAGCAACGCGGATAGCTCGACGAACTCGTCCGGCTTGTGAGCCTGCGCGATCGAGCCCGGGCCGATGACCACGGCAGGTATTCCGGCGATGCTGACGAATAGTCCGGCTTCGGTGCCGAAGCCGACCTTGGCATGGCGATTGCGGCCAGCCAGTTGCTTGGCCAGCGTGACGACCGGATGATCGGGCGGCATGTCGAGCGCCGGATATTCCACGAACTCCTCAAAGTCGATCCCGCAAGCGGGGTTGATCCTTTTCATCGCGGGTTCGATGGTGGCTTGCGCCCAGGCCACGATCGCATCGGTCACCGATTTCGACTCCGCGATCCCAAGGCCGCGGGCTTCGAATTCGATCACGCAGCGATCCGGCACGATGTTGAGCGCGGTGCCGCCCTGCACGATGCTGGTCAGGAGCGTCGTGTGGGGGACGTCATACATCTCGTCATGGGGTCCCTGGGTTGCGAGCTGCGTAGCGCGGCGGCGGATTTCGGTAATCAACTCCGCGGCATATTCCACGGCGTTGACGCCACTCGGCGCCAGCGAGGAGTGCGCGGCAAGCCCACGGAATGTCGCGCGCACCGCCTGCTTGCCCTTGTGACCGATGGTCACGTCCATTTGCGTCGGCTCGCCGACGAAGCAGCCCAGCGGCTTGACCGCGCCGCGGTTCAATTCGTGCAGCAGCGGGCGCACGCCGGTGCATCCGACTTCCTCGTCATAGGAAATCGCCAGATGGATCGGCGTCGCAAGTTTTGCACGGGCCATCTCCGGGACCATTGCAAGACACACCGCGACAAAGCCTTTCATGTCGGTGGTGCCGCGGCCGTAGAGCTTGCCGTCGCGCTCGCGCAGCGTGAACGGATCGCTGCTCCAATCTTGTCCGGCGACCGGTACCACGTCGGTATGTCCCGACAGCACCATGCCGGGCCTGTCCTCGGGGCCGATCGTGACCCACAACGCGGCCTTCTGCCCGGTCTCGTCCGGGATCCGGCGCGCAGCTATTCCGAACGGAGTGAGATATTGCTCGATATAGGCTATCAACGGCAGGTTGGAGCGGTCGCTGACGGTGTCGAAGGCAACGATATCGGTAAGCAACTGACGCACACGTTCGGCTCTTTGGTCTGGCATGATCTCGATCAATCGACGGGGTGGAGAATTGAAAGCTTCGCTGTCGCAATCCTACCTCGGTCTGCTAATCGATGGCAGCGTTCTTTTGTGCTGCCTCGCTGGTAGGCATTCTGGATCGAGACACCAGAAAAATCCTCATCGATCGCAACAGGGCTTGGAAAATCCGGCTCACCCTGATCTGATCGGCTCGCACGAACCCCCGACGAGAGGCCTTCGATGAGTACGCGACGCGAACACGATCTTTTGGGTGACCGGGACGTTCCGGCGGAAGCTTACTACGGCGTTCACACCCTGCGGGCGGTGGAAAATTTTCCGATCAGCGGAACCAAGATCTCGATTTATCCGGACCTCATCGCGGCACTGGCCTCGATCAAGCTGGCGGCGGCGAGGAGCAACCAGGAGCTTGGGATGCTCGATCAGACCCGCGCGGATGCCATCGTCGCCGCCGCGGAGGAAATCAGGGCCGGAGCGCTGCACGAACAATTCGTGGTCGACGTCATCCAGGGCGGCGCCGGCACCTCGACCAATATGAATGCCAACGAGGTGATCGCCAATCGCGCATTGGAGTTATTGGGGCGGCCTAAGGGCGACTACAAATTTTTGCATCCGAACGAACACGTCAATATGAGCCAAAGCACCAACGACGTCTATCCGACGGCGCTCAAGCTCGCGGCTTACTCGGGAATCATGCGGCTGGTCGACGCCATGGCGGTCTTGCGGCAGGCATTCGAGGCGAAGTCGGAAGAATTCAAGGACATCGTCAAGATGGGGCGCACCCAATTGCAGGACGCCGTCCCGATGACCTTGGGCCAGGAATTCTCGACCTATGCGGTGATGCTCGGAGAGGACGAGCAGCGCTTGAAGGAGGCGGTGCTGCTGGTTTGCGAAATCAACATGGGCGCGACCGCGATCGGTACCGGCATCAATTCCCACCCGGACTATGCCGGCCTGGTCTGTCGGCATTTGCGGACGGCAACAAACATTCCGGTGGTGACGGCGGCCAATCTGGTCGAGGCGACGCAGGACTGCGGGGCTTTCGTACAGCTCTCCGGCGTCCTGAAGCGGGTCGCGGTAAAACTGTCGAAGACCTGCAACGATCTGCGGCTATTGTCTTCCGGGCCGCGCGTAGGCCTTGGCGAGATCAACCTGCCGCCGATGCAGGCCGGCTCCAGCATCATGCCGGGCAAGGTCAATCCCGTGATACCCGAGGTCGTCAACCAGATCGCCTTCGAGGTGATCGGCAACGACGTCACGGTCTCATTTGCCGCGGAAGCCGGTCAATTGCAGCTCAATGCGTTCGAGCCGATCATCGCCCACAGCCTGTTCAAGAGCGTCAATCATCTGCGCTCCGGCTGCCTGACGCTGGCCGAAAAATGCGTCAGCGGCATCACCGCCAATCGCGAGCATCTGCGCCGTGGCGTCGAACGCTCGATCGGGATCGTTACCGCGCTCAATCCCTATATCGGCTACGCCAACGCCACCGAGATCGCCCAGCAGGCGCTGGTCACGAACAAGAGCGTTTACGATCTGGTGCTGGAAAAGAAACTGCTGACGCGCGAGCAGCTCGACCAGATCCTGCAGCCGCAGGTGCTGACCCAGCCGCGATCCTTTGCGGTCAGTGCCACGGACGGTAAAGCTGAGGCTGTCAGCGTGGGGCCGCGGCAGATCGATTGATCGA
>DATBYN010000419.1:0-12364 GCA_036513695.1 Bradyrhizobium sp.
AGCGATTTCTTCCGCGGTCCCCAGCCGCGCTGCAGGAACCTTCGCAAGTATCGTTTCGCGTTGCTTTTCGTTGAGCGCATCGGTCATCGGCGTTGCGATGAAGCCGGGGGCGATGCAGTTGGCGGTCACGTTGCGCTTGGCGTATTCGGCGCCCAGCGTCTTGATCATGCCGATCAGCCCCGCCTTCGAAGCGGTGTAATTGCCCTGGCCCGGATTGCCGGTGACGCCGACCACAGACGTGATCGCGATGATGCGGCCGAAGCGCTTGCGCATCATCAATTTGGTCGCGGCCCGGGCCAGGCGGAACGTCGCCGTCAAATTGACCTTGATGACCTCGTCCCAGTCCTCGTCGCGCAATTGCACGAACAGATTGTCCCTGGTGATGCCGGCATTGGCGACGAGAATGTCGACCTGACCCATGGCTTTTTCAGCCGACGGCACCAATGCCTCGACCTCAGCGGCGTCGGAAAGATTGCAGGGCAGCACACGCACCCTGTCGCCGAGCTTGCCGGCAAGCGTATCCAGCACCTCACGCCGCGTGCCGGAGATCGCGACGGTAGCGCCTTGCGAATGCAGCGCTTGCGCGATCGCGCCACCGATGCCGCCGGTCGCGCCGGTGACGAGCGCCGTCCTGCCTGTCAGATCGAACATCATCGTCTCCCCCGGCTCAAGCCGTCTGTGCGGCGGCGAGCGCTGCTTTCGCGGCAGCCAAATCGTTTGGGCCGCCGACCGAAATCCCGACCGCGCCGTCGGCGATGCGCTTGACCAGCCCGCTCAACACCTTGCCGGCGCCGATTTCGAAAAACCGCGTGACGCCGTGGCTTGCCATATAAGAAACTGATTCGCGCCAGCGTACGGTTCCCGTGACCTGTTCGATCAGGCGGCGGCGGATTTCATCCGGATCGGTGATCGGCGCGGCCAGTACGTTCGACACCAAGGGCGAAGTCGGCCGGTTGATGGTGACGTCGGCAAGCGCTTTCGCCATCACATCAGCCGCGGGCTGCATTAGCGCGCAGTGGAACGGCGCCGACACCGGCAGCAACATGGCGCGTTTGGCCCCCTTGGTCCTGGCGATCTCGAGCGCGCGCTCGACGGCCGCTTTGTCGCCGGAGACCACGACCTGTCCGCCGCCATTGTCGTTGGCAGCCTGGCAGACCTGGCCCTGTGCCGCCTCATTCGCAACCGCAACCGCGGTCTCGTAATCGAGACCCAGCAGAGCAGCCATCGCGCCGACGCCGACCGGCACCGCCTTCTGCATGGCAAGGCCACGGGTGCGCAATAGTCGCGCGGTATCAGAGATGCTCAAGCCGCCGGCCGCGGCCAGCGCGGAATATTCGCCGAGCGAATGGCCCGCCACGAACGCGGCGTCGCGCCCGACCGAGAAGCCGGCCTCGGTCTGAAGCACCCGCAGCGCCGCAAGCGAGACCGCCATCAAGGCCGGCTGGGCATTTTCGGTGAGTTGGAGGGCCTCGGCCGGTCCCTCCCAGATGATGGTCGTCAGCTTCTCGCCGAGCGCCGCGTCGACCTCCTCAAACACGGCGCGGGCGAGCGGGAACGCCTCCGCCATGGCCTTGCCCATGCCGACCGCCTGAGACCCCTGTCCCGGAAAAGTGAATGCTGCCGTCATCAATACCCCTTGGCGCCGCCGCAAAACTGCTAAATCGGGCCGAAAGACACCGCTGGAGCCGGTTATGTCAAGCCGAAGCCGGTTTACCGCCGTTTGGGCGGACCGATAGGGCGGCTTTCGCTTGCCATCGGGGTCAAAATCCGTATAAAGCGCGCCATCCGTGGATCCCGGCCGGGAGCTGAACGGACGGTCCCAGCAATTTCACCTTTTCGGCGACATTGATGCGGCAGGGCCAGTCGGCCCGTCGTCCCGTGCTTCCGCCTTCTGAGCTTATCGTCGAGTCCTTTCCGAAGGTCTCGAAGGGCTTGCCGCCGGGAACCGCGCCAACACTAGGAAAGGACACCCATGCCTCTTTATGAGCATGTTTTTCTCGCGCGCCAGGATGCGAGCACCCAGCAGGTCGAGGAACTGACCACCCAGATGACCGGCATCGTCGAGCAACTCGGCGGCAAGGTCGTGAAGATGGAAAACTGGGGCGTACGCTCCCTCACCTATCGGATGAACAAGAACAGAAAAGCGCATTTCGTGCTTTTGAACATCGACGGCCCGTCGGCGGCGGTCGCCGAGATCGAGCGGCAGGAACGGATCAGCGAAGACGTCATCCGCTATCTCAGCGTCCGCGTCGAAGAGCACGAGGAAGGCCCGTCGGCGATGATGCGCAAGGCCGATCGCGACCGTGATCGCGACGACCGTGGCGGCGGCGGTTTCCGTGGCGACCGCGATGGCGGCTTCCGTGGCGATCGTGACGGCGGTGGCTATCGCGGCGACCGTGGCCCGCGCCGTCCGCGCGATGACGACGCAGCGATCGAGGAGTAAGAACAATGGCCGAAGCTGGTGCACGCCGTCCGTTTTTCCGCCGCCGCAAGACCTGCCCGTTCACGGGTCCGAATGCGCCGAAAATCGACTACAAGGATTCCAAGCTATTGATGCGTTACGTCTCCGAGCGCGGCAAGATCGTGCCGAGCCGCATCACCGCCGTTTCCGCCAAGAAGCAGCGCGAGCTCGCGCGCGCCATCAAGCGCTCGCGTTTCCTCGGGCTGTTGCCTTACGTTATTCGCTAAGGCAAATCGTTGGTCCGTGGCGTTCGCGCCGCGGACCTTAAAATCTTCATAAGGCTTCCGGGTCGTCCGGTCGCCGATGGTTGGGGTTTTAAAGAACCTCTAACCGCTCGAAAGGAGCGGGACAGCTGATGATCGTGACCGTTTTCATTGCTATCGCCGCCGGCGCTGCGTCGGCACTGATGTTCGCCTCGCTGATCTCGGGCGCACTGATCTCGCTATTGCTGTTCTACCTGGCGCCGCTGCCGCTGATGGTGGCCGCGATGGGCTGGGGCCCGCTCAGCGCGACCCTCGGCGGCATCACGGCAGCCACCGGCCTCGGCGCGATCTTCGGCTTGCCCTATTGCATCGCCTTTGCCGTCATGGTCGCGCTGCCCGCCTGGTGGCTCGGGCATCTCACCCTGCTCGGACGGCCTATAACCAACGGCGGAGCATCAAGCGATGTCGCTTCAGGCAATGGAGCCCCGCCGGTTGCGCCTGATCTGGAATGGTACCCGGTAGGCCGCGTCCTGCTGTGGATCGCAGGCTTTGCCGCACTGACCACGACGGCGGCGGTGCTCACGCTTGGCACCGATGCCGCCACCATCGCCGGCGCGCTGCGGCGTGGTTGGCTAACGATCCTCGGCCTGCGCGACGCCACTTTGACCGGTGAGACCGACCAATTGATCGATGCGCTGGTGACCATCGCGCCGGCCGCAGCCGCGATCTTCGCCACGACGACATTGACGCTCAATGTCTGGCTCGCCGCCAAGATCACCGCGACCTCCGGGCGTTTGCACCGCCCCTGGCCCGACCTCAACAGCGCTGCGCTGCCGCCGATGACGCTCGCGGCATTGTGCGCGGTGGTCGCGTTCTGCTTCACCGGCGGACTGCTCGCAATCCTGGCACTGATTGTCGCCGCGGCCTTGATGATGGCTTACGCGCTGATCGGCTTCGCGGTGCTGCATACATTGACGCTGGCGCTGCGTAGCCGCGCGTTCTGGCTCGGCTGCACCTACACCATCATGGTGGTGTTCGTCTGGCCCGTCATTGCGATGGTGATTCTCGGACTTGCCGACGCCCTGTTCGGGCTACGCCGCCGCTTCCTGCAAGCGAGGCCGCCGCCGTTGCCCGCGTCGTGAAACCTGCACTTCGAACTCAGTCCTAAATCTCACTCATCTTACAGGAGACCGAATATGGAAGTCATTTTGCTGGAACGTGTCGCCAAGCTCGGCCAAATGGGGGAAGTCGTCCGCGTCAAGGACGGATTTGCCCGCAATTTCCTCTTGAAGCGCGGCAAGGCGCTGCGCGCCACCGCTGATAATCGCGCCAAGTTCGATGGCATGAAGGCTGAGCTCGAGGCCCGCAACCTGGAGGCCAAGGGCGAGGCGACAAAGGTTGCGGAGAAGATCGACGGCCGCAACGTCGTCGTGTTGCGCCAGGCCTCCGAGACCGGCCAGCTGTTCGGGTCGGTGAGCGTTCGCGACATCATTGCCTCGTTTGAGAGCGACGGCGTCACCATCAGCCGCAGCCAGATCATGCTGGACGCGCCGATCAAGACCATCGGCAAGCACAATATCGCCATCGCCGTGCATCCCGAGGTCGAAGTCAGCGTGACGGTGACGGTCGCGCGCAGCGCCGATGAGGCCGAACGCATCAATCGCGGCGAGGACATCTCGACCCGTCAGGAAGACCAGGACGCCGCCGCCGAAGCGCTCGCCGCCGCCGGCGAGTTCTTCGATCCGGAAGCCCGCCACGACGACGTCGAGCCAAAGGAAGAAGCTGCTTCCGAGAAGTAAGCGGCTGTTCAGAATCGAATTGCCGACGTCCAGGCCCGGCCGATCAGGCCGGGCTTGTTTGTTTTGATTGTCTTGTGACTGGAATGCTTGCGCGCAAGATGGTGCACGCGACCCGCCTGCACTATGATCCGGGGGACGGCCAATAGGGGCGGCACGCAATGGGACTGGATTGGCTTAAGCCGATCCATCGATCGGAAATTCGCACTGGCAAAGCTTATTGGGAGATCGGCGGCGCCGGCGGTCCGGCGGGCACCGCCGGCGGCGGGGGCGGCACGGAGGCCGTCGTGACGGCCGGTGGCGGCGCGGACGGCGGAGGCGCGACAGGCTCTGGCGCACTCGCCGACGGTCCGGAAGCCGGCTCCGGCGCCCCGGTGGAAACGGCCGCGGACTCCGCTGGGGGCGCTGGTGTGACCGGGGGAACCGGGTCGGGGCGCAGCACCGGGGTCGAGCCGCCGCTATCTTTCGGTGTCTCGATCTTGTCGGACTCCGACTTGGCCTCGACCGGCGGCGTGGCGCCCTCGGGCTTGCTGCCCTCGTCCTTGGCTGCTTCGCTCTTCGGCTTGTCGTCCGTCGCCTCGCCCTTCGAAGGCTCCTCAGTTTTGGCAGAATCGGTTTTGGCAGAATCGGTTTTGGGAAGCTCTTCGTCGCCCGGCCTGCCCCGCCTGCTCAGCCTTCGCATCGCACCCGATTTGCTGCCATCGGGGCCGCGCTCGATCGCGGCTTGCGCTGGAGCCTGACCATCCGAGGGCTTTGTCGCGTCGGGCACCTCTGCCGGCCGCGCCAGTCGCTTGCCGTTGCGACCGCGAGGTCCGTCGGCATCGGGCTTCGCGGCGTCGCGCGGCTCAGCCTCGGGCTTGCCCGCCTCCTGCGGCGCGGAACGCAGCCTGCGGCCAAACCGGTCGACCTGCTCGGACGGTCCCGAGGGCCTGGCCTCCCCTTTTCGGTCCTTGCCGTCCTTGGTCTGGCCAAAGCGGGTGTCGGTCGCGCCATTGGAGATCAAAAAGGACGTCAGCAGCGAGGCCATCTCGGGACTGGTGGTGTAGTGCTGACGCAGGAAGCTCTGCAAGGAGCCAGGCGGCACGGTCTTCAACAGACCCCGCGGGCTCTTGTGGCAAGCGGTACAGGTGCCAGCGAAAATCTGGGAAGGGCTCTTGCCGGCCTCGAGATTTGTCGCCTGAGCCCACGCGGGGGCCGCCACGAAACAGCCGATCAGAAGCGTCACCGTCGCTAAACTGAGCGCTCGGCCCAACATTCCTAATTCTCCGATTACGGAAATCGCTCGCAGCGCCGTTGAATTCTGCTCCGGCGGGGCGGTCACCTTTTAGCCGATTACGCCGCGAATGGAAGCGCGCTTATGGCGTGACGACGCGAATGTGACATTTCCGAATATGCGCTGTGTGTACAACGCAGTAGCGTACCCGGGCCGGCACCATTATGTTAACGGGGCGACGGCTGGGAACCATTCTGTCCCGTGTGCGTCGGGTGTGACGGCCGTACGTCACTACGGGATCGCTTGGTTTGGTGGTTTCGATGGACCGCTTGTTGCGTTATTTCCTGACGCAGTTCATTCGCCGCGGGACGATGGCGTTTACGACTGCGAGCGGGGCAAAGTTCACCTGCGGCGATGGAACCGGCGAGCCGGTCGCGGTGCGTTTCCTCACCGCCGACGCCGAACGCAGGGTGCTGCTCAACCCCGAACTGGCGCTCGGCGAACTTTACATGGAGGGAACGTTCGTCGTCGAGAATGGCTCGATCGCGGATGCGCTGGCGATCTTGATGGATCAGCCGGAAATATTGCCGCGCTGGGCCAAGCTGCAATGGTGGCTGCGTTATCTGGTACGACATGTGAGGCAGTTCAATCCGCCCGGACGTTCCAAGGACAATGTCGCACGCCATTACGATCTCGACGGGCGGCTCTATTCGCTCTTCCTCGACGCCGACAAGCAATATAGCTGCGCCTATTTCGAGACGCCGGAGGCGACGCTGGACGATGCCCAGCTTGCCAAGAAGCGCCACATCGCCGCCAAGCTTCTGATCGGGCGCGGCGACCGCGTGCTCGACATCGGTTCCGGCTGGGGCGGCCTTGGGCTTTATCTCGCCGAAATGACCGGCGCCAAGGTTACCGGCGTCACGCTGTCGACTGAGCAGTTGCAGGTGTCGAACGCCCGCGCCGCCGACAAGAACCTGGCGCAGTCGGCGAAGTTTTTCCTGGAGGATTATCGCGACGTTTCAGGACCGTTCGACCGCATCGTGTCGGTCGGCATGTTCGAGCATGTCGGCGTCGACTTCTACGAGAAATATTTCAAGCGCTGCGCCGAGCTTCTCACCGACCACGGCATCATGATGCTGCACTCGATCGGACGCTCGGAGGGGCCCGACGCCACCAATCCCTGGATCGCGAAATACATCTTCCCCGGCGGCTACATCCCTTCCCTGTCCGAGGTGACCCCCGCGATCGAGCGCGCCGGGCTCTTGGTCTGCGACATCGAGATCCTGCGGCTGCATTACGCGGAAACGCTCAAAACGTGGCGCGAGCGGTTCATGGCGCGGCGCGAGGAAGCGGTGCAGCTTTACGACGAGCGCTTTGCGCGGATGTGGGAATTTTATCTGGCGTCCTCGGAAATGTCGTTCCGCAAGCAGAACCTGATGAATTTCCAGATCCAATTGACAAAACGCCAGGGCGTGGTGCCGATGACGCGCGATTATATCACGCATGAGGAGGCAAAGCTGCGCGGGATCGAGCGCGGCCAGCGGCCGCGGCTGCAGATCGCGGGCGAATAGGCAAGCAGAGCGAATAGATCAATTTCGCAGGCTGAAACGAGAGGCGTACTGAACGTCAGCCGACACCGGCCGCTCCAGCTGCGCCCGCAGCGCTAGCAGGATCGAGGAAGCGCAAGGAAGTTCACGGATTTCCGGGCGAGCAACCTCTTCCATGGTATCGATCAGCATCGACAGCCACAATTTCTCGCCGTCTCCCGATCGCCATGATTGAAGCTGCTGGCCCATCGCCTGTCCTTGCCTAAGCCGGGATCGCAAAGCCATCGTTACAACTCCGACGTCCACGACCCGTTCCCGTCTGCCTCATCTGATCTGCACGGATACAGCGGCCAAGACTCACCTCGCCGTCCACATAAGTATGCTCACGCGGCGAAAGGTTCACACAATTCCGGAGTTTCCCGGGTTTTCTCGTGGTGGCCGGCCGCCGGCCCCTCGCCAAAATCCCGTCAAGCACCAATGCATCACACAAGCGAGATTCCCCGGAGCCCATTGTGTGAATCGGGCATAAGGCAGGTTGGAGCTTTCGCTCTCGTCCCGAGTGGCGCTTTATCGCCGCCCGCTTTCCGACGGGAAATCCCAAGAACGCCCCAATCCGAAGAACAATTTCTCCCCATGGCCACATCTGATTCGAACGTCCTCAAGCTCGCTCCCGACGCGGGAACCCCCGCTTTTCGCAGCGCACCGCACAATATCGAGGCGGAGCAGAGCCTTTTGGGCGCGATCCTGGTCAACAACGACGCCTTCTATCGGGTGTCGGATTTTCTGGAGCAAAAACACTTCTTCGAACCGATCCACCAGAACATCTTTGATACCGCCAGCAGCCTGATCCGGATGGGCAAGGTCGCAACCCCCGTCACGCTGAAGACCTTCTTCCCGGCGGAGACCGACATCGGCGGCATGACGGTCGGCCAATACCTCGCCCGCCTCGCCGCGGAAGCGACCACCATCATCAACGCCCAGGATTATGGCCGGACGATCTATGACCTGGCGCTGCGCCGCGACCTGATCGGTATCGGCGAGGATATGGTCAACGTTGCTTACGAAGCGCCGGTCGATTTTGCGCCGCGGGCGCAGATCGAGGATGCCGAGCGCAGACTGTATGAACTCGCCGAATCCGGCCGCTATGACGGCGGCTTCCAGCGTTTTGCGCAGGCGCTGACCGTTGCCGTCGACATGGCGGCGAAAGCGTTCCAGCGCGACGGTAAATTGTCCGGCATTGCAACCGGCCTGCGCGACCTCGACATCAAGATGGGCGGCCTGCAGGCCTCCGACCTGATCATCGTCGCGGGCCGGCCCGGTATGGGCAAGACCGCGCTTGCCACCAACATCGCCTACAACGTCGCGAGGGCCCACCGCGCGGAGGTCCAGGCCGACGGCACGATGAAGTCGGTCAATGGCGGCATCGTCGGGTTCTTCTCCTGCGAAATGTCGGCCGAGCAGCTCGCCACCCGTATCATCGCCGAGCGCACCGGAATTCCCTCCAGCACGATCCGCCGCGGCGGCATCACCGAGGGCGATTTTGAAAAAATCCGTGATTATTCGATCGAGCTGCAGTCGCTGCCGTTCTATGTCGACGAGACCGGCGGGCTTTCGATCTCGCAGCTCACTGCGCGCGCCCGCCGGCTGAAGCGACAGAAGGGCCTCGATCTCGTGGTGGTCGATTATATCCAGTTGCTGCAGGGGTCGAACAAGCGCGGTAACGAAAACCGTGTGCAGGAAGTCACGGAGATCACGACAAGCCTGAAAGCACTGGCGAAGGAGCTTAACGTTCCGATCATCGCGCTCTCGCAATTGTCGCGTCAGGTGGAAAGCCGCGACGACAAGCGCCCGCAATTGTCGGACCTGCGTGAGTCCGGCTCGATCGAGCAGGACGCCGACGTGGTGATGTTCGTGTTCCGCGAGGAATATTATCTCGCCAACAAGGAGCCCCGCGCGGGCACGCCGGAATACGAAAAATGGCAGCTCGACATGTCGCTGGTGCACGGCAAGGCCGAAGTCATCATCGGCAAGCAGCGCCACGGCCCGACCGGCACTGTCGAGCTGCAATTCGAGGCCAGCGTGACGCGGTTCGGCGATCTGACGCATGACAGCCATTTGCCGGATCGAAGCTATTGAGGCGGCAGCCCCGGGTTGAACCGCAAATGCCCGGAGCTTAAAGTACGGCATGAACATCGTCTCCGACCCGAAATCCATACCACCCGGCAGCCTGCTTTCGCCCGAGGCCAACCAGGCGGCAGCACTTGCGACCGCAACCGGCGTTCTCACCGTCGATCTCGACGCCATCGTCGCGAACTGGCGCAAGCTCGAGAGAACCGCGGTGCCGGCCGAATGCGCCGGCGTGATCAAGGCGGACGCCTATGGCTGCGGCGCGGCTCCGGTCGCCCGCGCACTTGCGGATGCCGGCTGCAAGACCTTCTTCGTCGCAACGCTGGATGAAGCGCGTGCCGCGCGCGCGGCGGTGCCGCAGGCTGCCATCTATACGCTCGATGGTTTTTTCCAGAACTCCGGCGATGCATTTGCAAAAATCGACGCCAGGCCCGTGATCGGCGATCTCAACGAGCTTGCCGAATGGGACGTATTTTGCCGCCGCTCCGGCTGGGCCGGCGGTGCCGCCATCCATATCGACACCGGCATGAACCGGCTCGGGCTGACGATTGTGGAAGCGCAGGGCATCATTCCCCGGATCAATGCCGGCGATCACGGTATTACGCTGGTCATGAGCCACCTCGCCTGCGCCGAAAGCCTCAACCATCCGCTCAACGCCAGGCAGCTAGCGACCTTCCGCGAAATCGCGAGTCTTTTTTCCGGCGTGCCGGCGTCGCTGTCGAATTCCTCCGGCGTCTTCCTCGGACCGCAATTCCAGTTCGACCTCGTGCGGCCGGGCGCGGCGCTCTACGGCGTCAATCCGACACCTGAGGCCGACAATCCGATGCAGCCGGTTGTCGACCTGAAGGCGCGGATCGTGCGGATGCGCACTGTCGAGAAGGGCGAAAGCGTCGGCTATGGCGGCACCTGGACGGCGCGGCGGCCGACAAAACTGGCGATCGTATCGGCCGGCTACGCCGACGGCTATTTCCGCGCCGCCGGCGGTATCGACGGCACCCGCAGCGCCGAGGTCGTCGTCGCCGGCAAGCGCTGCCCGGTCGCGGGCCGCATCTCGATGGACCTGATGGCGATCGATGTCACCGATCTGCCGAACAACGCGGTGCGGCGCGGCCACATGGTGACGCTGATCGGCGAAGGCATCACCGTCGACGAACTCGCGCATCATTTTGGCACCATCGGCTACGAAGTGCTGACCAGCCTCGGCCCGCGTTACGCGCGGGTGTACAAGGGCGGCGGCACGACACCCGTAGAGCCCGCCCCCGCGACACTTGCTTGACAAGACACTTGCCTGACAATCTGTCAGGCATGAAAATCGCTACCTTCAACATCAACAATATCAACCGGCGCCTGCCCAACCTGCTGCAATGGCTGCATCAGGCAAAGCCCGACGCTGTCGCCCTGCAGGAACTGAAATCGACCGACGATGATTTTCCGATCGAGGCGATCAACAAGGCTGGCTATGGCGCGGTATGGCGCGGACAAAAGACCTGGAACGGCGTCGCCATCCTGGCGCGGAAGGCCGAACCGGTGTTGATCAGGACGGAGCTTCCCGGCGACGCCACCGACCGCGAGGCGCGCTATATCGAGGCCGCGATCAAAGGCATCATCATTACCAGCATCTATCTGCCGAACGGCAATCCGCAGCCCGGGCCGAAATTCGACTACAAGCTCGACTGGTTCAAGCGGCTCAAATCGCATGCTGCGAAATTCATCAAGCAGGAGATTCCCGTGGTGCTGGCGGGCGACTACAACGTCGCGCCGACCGAGCTCGATATTTATCCGACGAAATCATGGGACAAGGATGCGCTGATCCAGCCGAAGAGCCGCGCCGCATTCAAGTCGCTGGTTGAGCAGGGCTGGTCCGACGCCATCCGTGACCTTCATCCGTCAAAGCCGATGTACACGTTCTGGGATTACATGCGAAACCGCTGGCCGCGCGACGCCGGATTGCGGCTGGATCATTTGTTGCTGAGCCCTGTCGTCGCCCCGCGGCTGATCAAAGCCGGCATCGACCGCAAGGTGCGCGGCGAAGAAGGCGCCAGCGATCACGCACCGGCGTGGATCGTGCTCAAATAGCTTCGCAAACGCGCTCGGCGGTCTTCGTCGTCTTCGCGTCGGCGGGAGCTGCAGGCCTTGCGAAGACGTCCCGGCCGGATGGCTCCTGCATTTTGCGCCACTGCGCCGGAGTGACGCCCATGTGACCCTTGAAGGCGCGCTGGAACGCCGCTTCGGATTGGTACCCGACCGCCTCCGCCACGGCGCCGGTGGAAAGGGACGATCTCTTCAGTTCGTTCGCTGCGAGCGTCATCCGGATGTCAGTCAGAAGATCGCTGGCCGATCTTCCGAGCTTCTCCTGAAACTGGCGGGCGAGCGTGGCCCGCGACATGTTGCACAGCCGCGCAAGGTCAGGCAGCGACCATGCCCGCGCAGGCTCGTTGAAGAGGGCGGCCACCGCCGGTGCAAGGCGGGGATGACCGGCGAGCGCAAGGAGACCTCGCGGCGCGTCGTCCGTCTCGCTGGCGAGCCGAAGCACCAGCGCGAACATCGCCGTCGACAGCGCGTTCAGCATCGCGCGGCCGCCCAGCTGATCGTCCGCGGACTGGCTCCGCATCAGGGAGACGAGGCCTGCGAGCTGCGCGGCAGTCTCCTTCTGCCCTGCGTGAGCGCCGGCGTGCACGACCAGGCGCGGCGGGAGATAACTGCGCAAAAGCCGGTCGTGCGGGGGCGCGATCGCGAACTGTCCGCACAAGAGGTCGAGCCGCTCGTCCGAACCCAGGTTTTCGCTGATCGTGAAGTTGAGGGACGCCCGGTTACGCGCGGGCAGAGGCGCGGCCCCGCTGCCGTCATGCATGACGTGCCGTGGGTTGCCGGGAAGCAGAAGGATGTCGCCGGTCTTTAGTTGCAGCGGTCTTCCTCCCCCCGGATCCTCCAGCGTCGCGGAGCCGGCGAGCACGGCGTGATACGGGATTTCGTTGGCCTCGCCGGGCCCCTGGTCGATGCGCCAGGGCGCGCCATAG
>DATBYN010000420.1:0-2322 GCA_036513695.1 Bradyrhizobium sp.
TTGTCTTCCGGCGATCTGGTGGCCGACCGGCGGTTCGAATTTGCACGCGACCTCCAGCTCAAGGGCGATCTTGTCGCCGCGGCCGATCTGTTGTTGCAGGCAACGGAACTCGCCCCCGGCTTCGCCTCGGCCTGGTTCACGCTAGGCCAAATCCGCGAACAGCTCGGCGAGCAGGAGGCTGCGATCGCAGCATTTTGCAAGGCGCGCGAGGCCGATTCCAAGGACCGCCACGGCGCCAGCCTGCACCTGATGCGGCTCGGGGCCGAAAAGCTGTCCTCGATGCCGCAAGCCTATGTGCGGGCGCTGTTCGATCAGTACGCGCCAAGATTCGAGACCGCGCTGGTCGATGATCTCGATTATCGCGGTCCCGCGCTGCTGTTCAAGGCCGTGCTGGCCGCGCGCCACGCGGTTCGCAAGCCTGCCTTCTTCAGGCGCGCGATCGATCTCGGCTGCGGCACCGGATTGGCGGCCAGCGCCTTTGCCAGGGAGGTCGATCATTTCACAGGCATCGATCTTTCGCCGCGCATGATCGAGAAGGCGCGCTCGACCGGGCTTTATGCGGAGCTTGCGGTCGCCGACATGTTGGAGGGCTTGCGCGGCAGGCCTGATGCCAGCACTGAGCTGGTTCTCGCTGCCGACGCGATGGTTTATGTTGCCGATCTCGCAAGCCTACTGTGCGAGGCAAAGCGCGTGCTTGTCGCCGGCGGGTTACTCGCCTTCACCGTGGAAACCCATGATGGCGACGGCGTCATCCTCGGCGAGGGGCTGCGCTATGCACACAGCGCCGATTACGTGCGTTCATCGATCAGGGATGCCGGGCTTGCGCTGTCGCAGCTTGAAGTACTGTCGGCCCGCAATGAGGACAATGCGCCGGTACCCGGCCTTGTCGTGGTCGCCGCCAAGACCTGAAATAAAGTCCTGAAATAAAGACCTGAATATCGCCTCACGGAATTAATACACGCGCTGCAAAGCCGCAAACTTCGCTATTGCCGAGCCCGCGGGAATGTAGATCAATGCGCTCCAGGGAGGAACAAAAACAATGAGCAACAAGCAGACCAGGCGCGACTTCTGCGCCACCGCGCTTGCCACGATCGCAGCGTCCACCATGCCCGCTCCGTACGTCTGGGCGGCGGAGAGCAAATACGATCCGGGCGCCAGCGACACCGAGATCAAGCTCGGCCAGACCGTGCCGCATTCCGGTCCCGGCTCGCTCTATGGCGTGCTCGGGCGGATCGGCGAGGCCTATTTCCAGATGCTGAACGAAAAGGGCGGCATCAACGGACGCAAGATCAAATTCTTCACCATGGACGACGCCTATAGCGCGCCGAAATGCGTGGAAGCGACGCGGCGTCTGGTGGAGCAGGAAGAAGTGCTGGCGCTGTTCGGTTCGCTCGGCACCGCGCCGCAGACCGCCGTGCACAAATATCTCAACTCCAAGGGCGTGCCGCAGCTATTGCTCAACACCGGCGCATCGAAATGGAACGATCCGAAGAACAACAAATGGACCATGGCGGGTCTGCCGCTGTATCCGACCGAAGCCCGGATCCTCGCCAAGCACGTCGTGAGCGTGAAGCCGGATGCCAAGGTCGGCATCCTCTACCAGAACGATGATTTCGGCCGCGATTTCCTGGGGCCCTTCAAGAAGGTGCTGGAAGATGCCGGCGGCACCGCCAAGGTGATCATGGAGCAAACCTATGATCTCACCGACCCGACGCTCGATTCCCAGCTCATCAATCTCTCGAAGTCGGGCGCGGATGTTTTCTATAACATCTCGACCGGCAAGGCATCGTCGCAGTCGATCCGCAAAGCGGCCGAGCTCGGCTGGAAGCCGCTGCAACTGTTGTCGGCGGGATCAACCGGACGTTCGATCCTCAACGCCGCCGGTTTCGAAAACGCGGCCGACATCATCGCCATCCGCTATTCCAAGGAGGCTGGACCCGGGCGCTGGGAAAAGGATCCGGACGCGATGGCGTTCGAGGAATTGCGCAAGAAATATCTGCCGACCGTCGATCCCGACAACACCATCGCCTATGCCGGCTATGGTCAGGCGGCCACGATGGGCGAAATCCTGCGCCGTTGCGGCGACGATCTGACGCGCGCCAATGTCCTGAAGCAGGCAACGACGCTGGCCGGCTTTCACTCGCCATTTTTCCTTGACGATATCAATTACAGCTATACGCCCGATGACTACTCGCCGATGAAGACGCTGCACATCTCGATCTTCGACGGCAAGGCCTGGCAAATCTCGGAAAAGCCGGTCACGGAATGAGGGGCTCCCTCTCCCCGCTCTTTCGCGGGGAGAGGGTCGGGGTGAGGGGCTCT
>DATBYN010000421.1:0-4387 GCA_036513695.1 Bradyrhizobium sp.
GTCGGCCTTGCCGCAGGTCACCGTGACGATGCCGTCAGGCGCGATCGAATACCAGACTGAGGGATCGAAATTGCTCGTCGCGGCGAGCGCAGAATCGGCTCCCAGCAGTCCGGGGACGGATGAATAGCCGAGCGCGAGACCTGCGGCGGCAGTGCCAACCAGGAACGAGCGGCGGCTGAGATCGGTGGATTCCATTTGGGGGATTTTCACGTGCGTATTCATGTGGCCCTCCGCTCGGTTCCGGCGTTGGACGCGGTGCGCATTTCGGATGCGGCACGCATGATCGCCTTCTGAATGCGCGAATAGGTCATGCAACGGCAGAGATTGCCGTCCATGTGCGCGATCACTTCCTCCTTGGTCGGGTTGGCGTTTTTCGCGAGCAGCGATGCCGCCTGCATGATTTGCCCGGACTGGCAGTAGCCGCATTGCGGCACTTGTTCCGCGATCCAGGCCTTCTGCAGCGGATGGTCGCCCTTGGCGCTGAGGCCTTCGATGGTGGTGATCTTCTTGCCAGCGGCGTCGCTGATCGAGGTCTGGCAGGATCGCACCGCTTCGCCATTGAGGTGAACCGTGCAGGCGCCGCAGAGGCCGGCGCCGCAGCCGAATTTTGTGCCGGTCATCTGCAATTGCTCGCGGATGGCCCATAGCAGCGGGGTATCTCCCGCCGCGTCGACGGACATATTCCGTCCATTGATATTGAGAACAGGCATGGTCTCTTCCCTTGCCGGTGCATGATGCCGCTTACGGCGACAACTCACGTTTGACGAATGGTCTGACACCCACCGGGCCGATGCCGACCTTGGCGGCAGAATGATCGGGTTCCACGGCCGAGGCAAATGCAAATTGGAAACGAGCGAAGAGAAAATAATTCCGAAACCCATGTTGTGCGTTGCGGCAAAAGTCTTGACATAAAATTCGTCGACCGATGTGGTGCCCACGTGGATGGCGCGCAGTAATTGCAGCGTGCAGAGTTGGGCTGTTCCCACAGGCGAAGGGATCGCGTTACAATAGCCTTCGCGCGGGGCACGCTTTGGGAAAGCCGCAATGCCAAAAATCAGCCGGGACGGGGTCGAAATCTATTACGAGGTCCATGGCGGCGGCCCGGCGCTGCTGTTGACCCACGGCTATTCGTTGACCTCTTCGATGTGGCAGCGCCAAATCGAGGCGCTGTCGCGACATCACAAACTCGTGTTGTGGGACATGCGCGGCCATGGCCAGTCCGATTATCCCGACGATCCCCAAAGTTATAGCGAAGCGCTGACGGTTGCCGACATGGCCGCGCTGCTCGACGAGGTCGGCGCCAAAAGCGCCATCGTCGGCGGGCTTTCGCTTGGAGGCTACATGTCGTTGGCGTTTTATCGCGCCCATCCCGACCGGGTCCGGGCGCTCCTGATCATCGATACCGGGCCGGGTTTTAAAAAAGACGACGCCCGCGAGGCCTGGAATAAGCGCGCCCACGACACCGCCGACCGGTTTGAGCGCGAAGGCCTCAACGTGCTGAGATCGCTAAGTCCGGAACGCTCCAACGTGGAGCATCGAGATGCCTTGGGGCTAGCCCGCGCCGCGCGCGGCATGCTCACCCAGCGCGACGCTCGTGTGATCGAACTTTTGCCTGAGATAAAAGTGCCGTCACTGATCGTGGTCGGCGCCGATGACACGCCATTCCTGGCGGCCTCCGACTACATGGCGGCGAAAATTCCCGATGCGAAAAAAGTGGTGATCCCGGCCGCCGGCCACGCCGTCAACATCGACCAGCCGCAGGCGTTTATCGAGGCGGTGTTGCCGTTCCTCGATGGCCTCGCACACGGCGCGCCCAAGGAAAGGTTAGTCCAGTCATGAGTCGTCTTGCGTACACTGCGTTTTGGCTGATCGCTGCTTCGCTTGCGCATCTTACGCCTGCCAGCGCGCAGCAATTGGCTCCCGTTCAGCGCGCTCCCTTCACCGCGACTTTGTCGAACAACACGCCGCTGGCGTTTGGGATGGATGTGAGCGATGTCTCGCGGGCGCTGGGAGAGCCGCTCAGCTACATCAGCGGCCGCCCCGGCAGCGAAATCTATCTGGCAATCCGCAACCTCGGCGGCAGCGGATTGATCAACCACAATGACCGGCTCTATCTGCAGTTCCGCCACGGCCGATTGGCCGGCTGGAAGGGCGACTGGGGCCACAACTGGATGTGGCAATAGCAGCACGCCCGCTAAGTGCTTCCTCTCCGACCCTCGTTGCAAGAAAACCCTCAAAACAAATGGATCACCCGTGGGAAAAGACATCAAACTGAAGGCCTCCGACAATTTTGAATTGGGCGCCTACCGTGCCGACCCTGCCACCGCGCCGAAGGCAGCGGTGGTCGTGATCCAGGAGATCTTTGGCGTCAATCACCACATCCGCGCTGTGTGCGATCGTCTCGCAGCCGAAGGCTATGTCGCGATTGCGCCGGCGATCTTCGACCGGGTCGAGCCCAATTTCACGTCCGGCTATACGCCGGATGAAATCGCGATAGCGCGAAAATTCGTCGCCAACCCCGACTGGGCGGCGATGCTGCGCGACACGCAAGCCGCGATCGATGCGGTCAGGGATGTCGGCCCGGTCGGCATCATCGGTTTTTGCCTCGGCGGCAGCATTGCCTACGCCGCCGCGACAAAGCTGTCGGGATTATCGGCTGCGATCGGCTATTACGGCGGCGCTGTCGTGCGCTTCGCCGACGACAGACCGAAGGTGCCGACGCAATTGCATTTCGGCGAGAAGGACGCCGGAATCCCACTCAGCGATGTCGAGATCATCCGGACAAAACGGCCCGACGTCGAGATCTTTGTTTACCCCGGCGCGCAGCACGGCTTTCATTGCGACGAGCGGCCGAGCTACGACAAGACCAGCGCCGACATCGCCTGGCCGCGCAGCATGGCGTTCTTTGCGAAGCATTTGAAGAAATAAGAACGACTGGCCGAAGTAAAAAAGACTCGTCATGCGCGGGCTTGACCCGCGCATCCATCAATTTTCACAAAGCGTTTTTCGAAGGGGATGGATTGCCGGGGCGCAGGCAAGTGTACGTAGTCTGCGCAAGGCAGACTACTATGCCCGGCAATGACGCCGCGGGGTGTGTCAAAACCAGCGCTCGCCGACCAGCACCGTATCGCCGGGGCCGAGCGCCGTGCCGAGCGGTACTACGACGCGCATCGAGCCTGAATTGTCGGAGTGGGTCAGGGTGACGCTGTCGCGCCGGGCGCGCGGCGAGAAGCCGCCGGCGATCGCGATAGCGCTTTCGACGCTCATGTTGGGCACGTAAGGATATTGGCCGGGGGCTGCGACTTCGCCGAGAATAAAGAACGGCCGGTAGGCCTCGATCTCGACGGCGACCGAAGGGTCGCGGATATAGCCGTTGCGCAGCTTGGCGGTGATTTCCGCAGCGAGGCCCGCGGGCGTTCGTCCGCGCGCCGGGACTGACCCGATCAGCGGCATGGTGATGGCACCACCGGCGTCGATCGCGTAGGTATTGGTGAGCCCTTCCTGGCCAAAGACCACGACCCGCAGCTTGTCGCCCGCATCGAGCCGATAGGACCTGTCATAGGCGACCGGCATCGGCGCGGGCATCGGCGCCGCGGCGTAGGCCTCTTGCACCGGTGCGTAAGAGCGCTGGGGCGCTGCGGCAAAGGCCTTGCGAAGCGCGCTGATGGCACCACCGGAGTCGGACGCGCTGGATGATGAGTAAGCCGCGCCCGCTGGGGCCGGAGGATAGGGTTCGCCGTAGGCAAGGGAATCGAGATCGCTTTGCGGTTGCGCCTTGGCGACCGGGCCGGTCGCACGCATGCAGCCCGACAAAGCGAGCGCGGTCGTGGCGGCAATGATCGGCAATCGAAACGCGCGCGCAACCCGCACCTTGGCCATCCCTGATAGCGAGACAGCTCAAGTCTTGCACCGGTTATGGTTAACAAATCGTTGTTGCGGGGGCTGTTCGCGGAGGGTACGGGCGCGAAGATTCTCACTTCGTCGTCCCGGCCTTGAGCCGGGACCCATAACCACCGATGTCCATTATTACGAAAGCCGGCGCTCCGCAGCGCTTCAGCCGAGAGGCCGCGGCGTATGGGTCCCGGCTCAAGGCCGGGACGACGGGCAAAAAACAATCACGCCGCGCTGACGCCGGCGCCGATCGGGCAGGACACGCCGGTGCCGCCTAGTCCGCAATAGCCGGCCGGATTCTTGGCCAGATATTGCTGATGATAATCCTCGGCGAAGTAAAACTCGCCGGCGGGCACGATCTCGGTGGTGATGGCGCCGAGGCCTTTTGCGGCGAGCGCCTTTTGATAGGCGGCGCGCGACGCTTCCGCCGCCTTTCCCTGCGCATCACCAAACGTGTAGATCGCGGAGCGATATTGCGTGCCGACATCATTGCCCT
>DATBYN010000422.1:0-2957 GCA_036513695.1 Bradyrhizobium sp.
TGATTGTACCAGTCGCCGAACAGCGCGTGCGTGGAAGGAAAGCTTGGCAACAAGGCAAGGCGGTAGGCCGCGAACGCGACCGATGGCACGATAAGAAGCAGCACGCCCGACAGAACGGACACGAGCCTCCGTTCGATCCAGCCTGC
Source organism: Bradyrhizobium sp. (assembly GCA_036513695.1). Taxonomy (GTDB): domain Bacteria; phylum Pseudomonadota; class Alphaproteobacteria; order Rhizobiales; family Xanthobacteraceae; genus Bradyrhizobium. The sequence continues at coordinate 147 of DATBYN010000422.1, forward strand.
AAGTCCGGGGACCGCAACCAGAACGACGCCAAGCGCCATGGTGTAAACCCACAAATAGGCCACGAACCAAAGATGGTTCCATGTCGGCAGCAGGATACAGGGACCGGGACTGCAGAACTGCGGACCGAAAGCAAAATAGTGCCGCGTATAGAAATCGAGCAACCCGGCCGGATAACCCAGACTTTCAAGAATCTGATCGTAGGCCTGCGGCGGCACGATCAATAGCATGCCGAAGATCAGTGGAATCTGGAGGGTTCTGTGAGGTCGCGCAGACGCGAAGGTACGGCAGACGCTTGTGACGCGACCTCATTGAAGCCGGATTGAACGAAGGCGCGGGAGGGTGGGCACGGTGGTGAGGCTATGGGGATTGTTCGAGATCGCAAGTAGCTATCGGCAGACTGTGTATCTGAAGCGGAGACGTGCTGGTTGCGCATCGGCGGCAATTTGAGACCGGGAGCGTTTTGCAGGCGGTCGCGATCGATGGCCCGCTGCATTGAATGGTTGTCGTCGCGCGGTGTGGCCGCACGGCTTCGACAGCGTCGGCGATGATCGAGACGCTGGGAATGATGATCGTCGTGCAGGGCACGAACTGGCTCACGATGTGTCGCATCGGAACGGTGGGGTTCGAGGGCTGGAGCGGCTGCAGCTGTGTCGAAAGCGCTCGATGATGCGCATGACGCCCCCACAATCGGGACAGGCAGGAACCTCGGCCCGGGTATGGAGGGCCGAATCCAAGGGCGACGGCTCGGCATTGTTTGGCGCTTTCCGCTCATGATCGAGAAGGGTGCGGCAAAGGGCGAGCTTGGCGGCGCGATGGCGGTTGGCCATGAAGCCAAAATGGCGGATACGATGGAAGCCGTCGGGCAGCGTGTGAAGCAGGAAGCGGCGGATGAACTCGTCTGGCTTGAGCTTCATGATTTTTGTCGCGCTGTTCTGGCGGTAGTCCTTCCATGAGAAGGCGACTTGATCGTCGTCGAGGGCTACGAGCCGGCTGTTGGCGATGGCGACGCGATGGGTGTAGCGGCCGAGATAGGCCAGCACCTGTGCGGGCCCGCCGAAGGGCCGCTTGGCGTAAACAACCCAGTTGATGCGTCGCATGGCGTCGAGGTGGGCCGCGAAGGCAGCCGGCTCGGCCAGAGCTCCGAGATCGCCGAAGAAACGCAAGGCACCGGAGTTGAAGGCTGCCGACAGACGTTTGAGAAAAAGTGTGCGAAATAGTCTGGACAACGGTTTGACGGCCAGGAAGAAGTTCGGTCGGCAAGTGATCCAGCGCGCGCCATCGGGCGAGAGGCCGCCACCCGGAACGACGCAATGGACGTGGGGATGATGCATCAGCGCCTGTCCCCAGGTGTGGAGGACGGCGACGCCGCCGATCGCACCGCCGAGCCGGCGTGGATTGGCGGCGAGCGTCGTCATCGCCTCGGCGGCAGCCTTGAACAGGATGGCATAGACGACGGCCTTGTTCTGGAAAGCGATCGCGGCGATCGGTGCGGGAAGTGTAAAGACGACGTGGAAATATGGAACCGGAAGCAGGTCGGCTTGACGCGCGGCGAGCCACGCGGCTCGGGCTCTCCCCTGACACTTCGGACAGTGCCGATTGCGGCAGGAATTATAGGCAACGCGTGTCGTGCCGCAGTCGTCGCAAGCCTCCATGTGGCCGCCGAGCGCCTCGGTCCGGCACGCAACGATCGCGCTCATCACGCGCCGCTCGACCCGCCCCAAATGACCGGCATGTACACGGCGATAGGCGTCGCCATGCCGGCGCAGAATATCGGCAATCTCGATGGCGGGCCTGTTGGAGCGGGTGTCGGAGCGGGTCATGACCCGCATCCCGCTGCGGATCATCCAGGTGGCGTCACCTCCAGCGACAGGCGATCGAGCGGGCTCTGCGTCGCTCGGATCGTATCGGTGGCGACCTGCGTGTAGCGCGCTGTCGACGACAAATTATTGTGCCCGAGCAAGACCTGGATGATCCGGATATCGGTTCCGTTCTCGAGAAGATGTGTCGCGAAGCTGTGGCGCAGCGTGTGGAGCGTGACGCGCTTGGTCAGGCCCGCAGCCTTCACCGCCGACCGGCAGGCGGCATGCAACACGGTCTGATCGATCGGATGATCTTCGTCACGACCAGGGAACAGATAAAGCCGCGGCCGGGCGAGCCGCCAGTAGGTGCGCAGGATGCCCAGCAGCTGGGGCGACAGCATCACGTTGCGATCCTTCGCGCCCTTGCCGTGGCGCACCTGGATGACGCCGCGGGCGCTGTCGATGTCTTCGATCCGCAGTCCCGCAACCTCCGAGGCCCTGAGCCCGGCCGCATAGGCGGTGGTGAGCGCGGCGCGGCTCTTCAGGCTCGATACCGCTTCAAGAAACTGAACCACTTCGTCGGCGCTGAGCACGACCGGCAGCTTGCGCGGTTCTCGTGCATATGGAATGCGCTCTGGGATGAGCGCCTCGCCGAGCGTGACGCCGTAGAAAAACCGTAGCGCACAGACGATCTGGTTCAGCGCCGGCCATGACATGCCGGTCGAGACCAGATGCACCTGGAAGGCGCGGACGTCTTCCAACTCTAACCGGTCAGGTGATCGGCCAAAATAGCGGCTGAACTTCGAAACCGCGCTGATGTAGGATCGCTGCGTCGCCGGCGACAGATTGCGGACGGTCATGTCTTCGATCATGCGGCGGCGAAGAGGGCTCAAATCGGCCATCTCGATACTCCTGTCTGAGGGGGTGGGCTCCAACACCCACATCCTCTCAGCCAGGAGGCGATCTACGCCACCTTGCCCCTTACGCCGCGGCAGCGGCTTCGTTCAATCC
>DATBYN010000423.1:0-7758 GCA_036513695.1 Bradyrhizobium sp.
GTGCAATTACCTGCAGGCGCTGGAGGGCGAGATCGATACCTCGCATTTCGGTTTCCTGCACGCCGGCCACGTCGACCCGGACGATGTGCCGGAGAACGATCCGGTCCACTACACCATCACCAACCGTGCGCCCGAGTACCAGATCACCGATACCCCCTGGGGCACGCAGTACGCCGCCTATCGCCCGGCCGGCGCGGACAGCACCTACTGGCGTTTCGCCAACTTCCTGTTTCCATTCTGGAGCCAGGCCCCCAATGGCGAGTTCGGCAGTCACGTGCATGCGCGGGCCTGGGTGCCGCTCGACGACGGCCACACCATGTTCTGCTTCCTGCGCTGGAAGCGCGGAGTATCGGCGCTGACGCAGCCGCAGCCGGCCTTCAAGGACGGCAGGCCGATCGGCGGCACCGGGCGCGGCAACAAGTTTCTGCCGAACACGACAGATTGGCTCGGCCGTTGGCGGCTTACCGCAAACGCGAGCAACGATTGGGGGATCGACCGCGACGCCCAGCGCAGCAATGCAATCTATAGCGGGATCGACGGCATCCATTTGCAGGACCAGGCGATCACCGAGAGCATGGGGCCGGTCACCGATCACGCGTGGGAGCATCTGGCTCCATCGGATCAGATGATCACGCGCTCGCGCCGGCGCCTGCTGATGGCGGCCCGCGCGTTACGCGACAAGGGCGTCTTGCCGCCGGGTGCGGAGGATGCCGAGGTATTCCGCGGGGCGCGCAGCGGCTACTTCACCAGCGACGACAAGAGCTCGTGGCAGGACATCTATCTCAGGCAACTGGCTGAGGCGGTGCACCCTTCCCCCACCCCGCTGCGTGCGGCGGAGTAGACGGCACGACCAGCGCAGCTTCGACACCGGGCTATTTCGACGTCGAATCTTTTGAAAGCAGCGCGATCGCCTCCTGCACCGTGGTCATGAACTGCGCCGGGAAGATGATGGTGGAGTTCTTCTCGATCGAGATCTCCGCCATGGTCTGCAGGGTGCGCAGCTGCAGCGCCACCGGATGTTGGGTGATGATGTCGGCCGCCTCACCGAGTTTTACTGCCGCCTGGTACTCGCCTTCAGCAGCGACGATCTTGGCACGGCGCTCGCGCTCGGCCTCGGCTTCCTTGGCCATCGCCCGCTGCATATTGTCCGGCAGCGTGATGTCCTTGATCTCGACCGCCGTCACCTGGGTGCCCCAGGGCTCGGTGTGAATGTCGATGACGTTCTTGATCTGGTCATTGATGCTTGCGGTGTCCGCCAATAGCTCATCGAGCTTGAAGCGTCCGACCACATTGCGAACTGTGGTCTGGCTGATCTGGTTGATCGCGTTGTAGACATTCTCGATCGCGATCACGGCTCTTTCCGGATCAGTGATGTGATAGTAGGCGACCGCGGCGATATCGATCGAGACATTGTCCCTGGTGATGATTTTTTGCGACGGGATCTGCATGGTGACGGTACGCAGCGACACGCGCACCATCTGCTGGATCGGTACGAAGATCAGCGTCAGCCCGGGGCCGCGGACGCCCGCAAACCTGCCGAGCAGAAATACCACCCCGCGCTCGTATTGCCGGAGCACGCGAAGTGAAACGATGACATAGAAGGCAACTAGGATCACAAGAATGTAAATAAAGCCCATGGTGTCCTCACCGGTCGTTTTGCGTGAACACTACCACTTTGTGGTGAACTCACCACCGTGTGATCGGCAAAAAGCGGAAGCAAGAAGCGGGTCTCTGATTGCCGTACCGTGACGTGGGTCGGTTGGGCCGCCGGGCCCTTGCACGGTGCGATGACCGGGCGGCTCGAAGCCAACCGATTCGGTTGCGCTTCGCGTGTGCAAGGATCACGTCGAGTTTATCGTCGGCTCGGCATATCCACTCTGCATCAAACTCAGACCTCGGAGGGAGCGGTCTCCGGACGCATGGCAGTTGTGAGCGCAATCCGTTCCTGCCCGACAACAGCAGCGCCTTCGCCTATCAGCCGAAGAGCCCGCTTGCGAAGAGCGCGACGCATCGCGCCAGGAAGCCAGCTGACAATCAATAACAATCGCCTGCTTCGCGGCCTTTGAAGCTAGATTTCAAAGGCCGCGATGGCCCCTGGGACGCACGTTGCCTATCGCCAGAAATCTCGCAGCGCAGTTGCCAGTTCAACCGACCGCTCCCAGGGAAAGAACAATTTCGCGCCTTCCAGTTCGAGGACGTCGCGCGCGCCCGGGATAGCGCCGCGCAGCCAATACGCCCATTTCATGGGAAAGAACTCGTCGGCTGTGCCCCAAACAATCAGCGTCGGAGCCTCCAGTTTGCGAAGCAAGGGTTCGACGGCAACCGTCTGCTTGTTATCGAACGAGGTAATAAAGCGCTCGAGATTGCGCACCGACGCCGGAGAATCGAACAGCGGTTCAAGCCAGGTTTTGAAGTCCTCGGGGGTCAATCGTTCCGGATGTTCAAAGCCGGTGCCAAAACTCGTTCTGGCGAACGCCACGTCTTCAAGCATGCGCTGGCCGATCGCGCCAAGGCCGCCCGCCTTCGCCAGCCTGTGCAGCGGCTCGGCTTGCTTCGGCGGCCAGTTGTTGTGCGTATCGCAATCGGTCAGCGCCAAGCTCCTGATGCGCTCGGGATGGCGTGCAGCGAAAATCTGCGCTATCCCGCCGCCGCTGTCATTGGCGACGACATCCACGGACTCGAATTTCATGGCCCGGCAGAACGCTGCGAGCATGCCCGCCTGAGCGTCGAACGAAAGGTCCTGGTCGGTGCAGGCGCGCGTCGCGCCATGCGCGAGCAGATCAACCGCGATGCAGCGCCTGACATCGGCGAGATGCTCGATCAGGCTGTCCCAGAGATGACCGTTCAGGAGAACGCCATGGACAAAAATCGCCACCGGTCCCGATCCGGCCTGCCGGTAGGCGATGTTTCCGAAGTCGGTCGCGACATATTTGTATTCCTGATCTGAAAACGGCGGTCTGGTCGGCATTGGGGGTTGTCCTTAGGTTGTGGCTCGTTGGATACGGGATCGCTTTAGTCGGCTAAATCGAATGGCTGCCCTGCCCTCACCCTTTGGCGGGATGGTCTAAGGCAAGCGACGCGACCGCCAAGCCGAGACCAATGGCGTCGATCACATAAAGCGCGAGGATGGTTGGACTGTAGCCCGCGACGCCCGCATTGAGCGCAAAGCTGACCAGTCGGCCCGCGAGCAGGCCGCCATAGATGGCGCCTAACACAACGAACGATGTCTGCCGTGAAAGCTGGCCGAACAAAGAGGCCGTGCAGACCGCCGCGGCCGCCAGGAAGAACCCGGAATACTGCGCTCTGATTTCGTTGATCCCGCCGGTGTTGACGATCCCAAGGCCGAGCTTTGCGGCAAAGCTTTCCGGCGCGGTAGCGCTACTCCATGTCGTCACCAGGAAGAACAGGATATTGATCACCAGAACAGCGGTGCCAAAAATGGGCGGCATGGCCGAAACCTTTCAGATGCGCCGCTTATGAAATAGGATGCGCAGGCGGCGGGCTAACGATCTACATAATCCGATTATGTTACATTTTCTACTTATGTCAAGGGGCAGGACGATCGGCTATGGTGAAATCGCGCAAGGAGCAAAATCTCGAAGCGACCCGCGCGGCGTTGATGGCGGTGGCCCGGAAACATTTTGCCCGCGACGGCTATTCCGATGCGGAGATCGGCAAGATTGCCGCCGATGCGCGGGTTACGACGGGCGCCGTCTATCATCACTTCGCCAGCAAGAAGGGGCTGTTCATCGCGGTCGCGGAGGATCTGGAGGCGGAGATATTGGCAGCGGCCGCTTCCGTCACATCGGATGATCCCTGGCAGCGCCTCAAGCTGGGCTTCGAGAAGCTGATCGACCTCTGTGCGTCGCCTTCGGTGCAACGCATCACCTTCGTGGAGGCGCCGCAGGTGGTCGGGCCCGAGGCATGGCGCAAGATCGAACTCCGCTACGCGTTCGGAACGTTACGCACGGTGCTTGGTGTGCTGCGCGACGCCAAGATCATCAAACCCTACCCCACCGATCTGATCGCGCGCACGCTGCTGGCGCTGTTGCACGAGACTTCCGCAGAGCTGGCTCGCTCAAAGCACGATCCGAAGGTTCGCGCGCAGATCAGCGATATGGTGACCGGCGTGTTCGACGTTTTCCTGGTTCGCTGATTTCAGCGACATCCAAGATCACTGCTGCTTTTCCCAAAATGACAGCAAGCCCTGCGAGGCCGAGCCGCCGATCACGCAGGGGATGCCGATCGCGACCTGGCCCAATGCCGCTGCCGAGACGCAGCCAAGCGCGACCGCGCCGACGCCAAGTTGGCCCCAGAAGTCGAGGTTGCGCCTTGCATCCGAACCCTTGGCCTTGAGCTCGTCCACCGCGGCGAGCGCATCCTTGCGCACCGCGCCGAGCTGCACGGTGTCGGCGGCCTCGATCACCTCGCCGAGAGGCACCTTGATCGCGTCCGGCTGGTTCGGCAACTCGCTGCGGAGAAAGTCGCGCAGTCCGGCATCGCGGACCGCGTAGCTTGCGAGCGTATAGCGCGCCATGCTGCCGACCGTCAGCTTGTCGATGGTGTCGCGGCTTTTGCTCCAGGGCAGCATCTGCATGATGCGCAGGATCGGAAGGTGGGAGCCGGTCGCGAAATAATATCCCCACAACGTATCCAGCAAGTCCTGATTACCGGCAAAAGTCTGCGCCATCTTCAGCTTCCTGTCGTCCTTGGCGAAAGGATTTTTGGTGAACACGCCGCGCAGCTTGTCGAGCATGCCGGGCTTTTCTTCCTCCAGCGGGATATTGGCGAGCGTCGGCAGCGTGCCCGCGAGGTAGCTGTCGATCATCACCTTTCGTCCCGGCATCTTGAGCGCGACCCGGCGCAGCAAATTCCGCCAGTCCGGCAGTCCCGAAAAGGCGATGGCGCGGACGATCACCCATTCGTCTTCCGCCGGCACCGGAAAGAAGCTGTTGACGAGCTGCTCGGCCTTGGCCGGGTTCGACCCGATCGCGCCGGCGATGAAACCCAAATAGATGCCGGAATTCTCCGGCTCCTTGAAGGTCTGGGCGTGAAACAGCACGCGCACGGCGGCGGGAACATGGGTGTAGTCCGGCTTGGCCCGGTAATTGTAGATCCACTGCTGCACCACGTTGAGCGATGCGCTCGGATCGATCTCGGGCGTGACCGCGGCATCCGCGGGCGCGATCAGCAAGAGACTGGCGGCGAGGAAAGCTGCGTAACGCATGTGATGCTCCGAGATGCGCGTTCGCGCCTGCGATGCTCGCAAGCCGCAAACGTTTCCGGCTGTTTTCCTAGAGCGCATTTGAAGCGGCTCTAGGACATTTTCGGGAACGCGCGGTTCGGCACGGCGTCGAAATTATGGCAGACCGTCAACGCTGAAGCCCGCAACTGACCTTATCCCAGACATTCTTTCGCCCTGCGCGGGCAATTCGATCGCACCCTGTCGAACGGGAGACGGGCAGGATCTGATGATGCAGTCCATCGCGCCGTGCAAGCGATGCCGGTCGAACACCGCCGGCGCGATGCTGGTCGCCTCGCTCGCGCTGTTCTTTACACAGGCCGCTATGGCCGAAACCATCGAGGTGCAGGGCAATCGCCGCGTCGACGCCGAAACAGTGCGTTCGTATTTTCATGCAGCCGCCGACGGGCGGTTCGACGAGACCGCGCGCGATTCCGCGCTGAAAGCGCTGCTGGCGACCGGCGTGTTCAACGATGTAACGATCGAGCGCGCCGGCGATCGGCTGGTCGTGCATTTGCATGAAGCCCCGGTGCTTGGCCGCGTCGCGTTCGAAGGCAACAAGAAGATCCAGGACAAGGAGCTTGCAGCGATCGTCGAGTCCAAGCCGCAAGGCACGCTGCAGCGCGCCGCAGTGCAGGCCGATGTCGGCCGTATCATGGAGGCCTACCGGCACAAAGGGCGCGACGATGTCGGCGTGGTACCGCAGATCATCAACCGCAGCGACGACCGCGTCGACCTCGTCTTTGAGGTGACCGAGGGCAAGAAGACCACGGTTCGGCAAATCAACTTCGTGGGCAACAAGGTTTTCGGCAAGCGACAGCTCGCCGCCGTGATAAAAACCTCCGCCACCAACATGCTGAGCTTTCTGACCGGCGGCGACGACTACGACCCCGACCGCATCGCCGCCGATCGCGAGCAGTTGCGGCTGTACTACCGCGGCAAGGGCTATGCCGATGCCAGCGTGACTTCGGCGGCGGCCGAATACGATCCCGCGCTGCACGGATTTACGCTGACGTTCTCGATCGACGAAGGCCCGCTCTATCATTTCGGCGACATCACCGTTGTCTGCAACGTGCCGGGACTGGATTGCGAAAAGCTCCGTGGTCTGCCGGTGGCGCGGTCGGGCGCGGTATTCGACGCCGGCGCGCTGGACAAGACCGACGAAGGTCTCGCGATCGAACTGGCAAAATTCGGCTTTCCCTTTGCGCAAGCCGTTCCCCGCATCACCCGCGATGCCGAAGCGAAGCGCATTGATGTTGCCTTCACCGTCGATCAGGGCCCGCGAACCTATGTCGAACGCATCGAGATCCATGGCAACACCCGTACCCGGGAATATGTGATCCGGCGCGAGTTCGACATTGCCGAAGGCGATGCCTACAACAAGACGCTGATCGACCGGGCCGAACGGCGGTTGAAGAATTTGAACTACTTCAAGACCGTCAAGATTTCGACCAAACCAGGTTCGGTGCAAGATCGTGTCCTGCTCGACGTCGAGGTAGCTGAGCAATCGACCGGCGAGTTCACGATTTCCGGCGGCTACTCGACGACCGATGGGCTTCTGGCCGAGGTCAAGGTAGGCGATCGCGACTTCTTGGGCTCCGGCAAGGCGGTCAGCGCCGCGGTGAGCTATGGTCAGTATGCGCGCGGCATCGACCTGTCGGCATCGGAGCCATATTTCCTCGGCACCCGCGTCTCGGCCGGCATCGAGCTTTACGGCCGGCAAAATCAATCCAGCCCCTACCAGTCCTATGGCAGCGACATCTATGGGGCGACCATGCAGTTGGGCACGCCGCTGACCGAGCAGCTTGGCATGCAGTACCGTTACTCCATCTATAACCAGAGCATCACGCTGGCTTCGTCTTCTTCAGCGGCAACGACATCGCTGCCGATCCAGCAGGCCGCGGCCGCCGGTTCGCAATGGGTCTCTTCCGTCGGCGACACCGTCTCGTATAATACGCTCGACAACAACAAAAGTCCGACCAGCGGATTCAATGCGCAGCTCAAGCAGGACCTTGCAGGTCTCGGCGGCGACGTAAAATTCCTGCGCACCACCGAGGACGTACGCTACTATCACCCGATCACCGACGACGTGGTCAGCCTGGTACGCGCGCAGGGCGGGTACATTACCGGCTGGGGTGGCGAGCCCGTGCCGCTGCTCAACAGCTTCTTCGGCGGCCCAACCATGGTGCGGGGATTTGCACCCAACGGCTTTGGGCCGCGCGACCTCACCCCGGGCACGACCATGGATAATGTCGGCGGCAGCATGTACTGGGCGACCACGCTGGAATTTCAGAGCAACATCCCCGGCGTGCCCGCGGAATACGGCCTCAAGGCGACCGCCTTCGTCGATGCCGGCAGCGTGTTCCGCTACAGCGGACCGGCGACATTTCCAGGCTCCACGCAATCGATGCAGATCGCCAATTCCAACATCGTGCGCTCATCGGTCGGCGTAGGCCTGGTCTGGGACTCGCCGTTCGGCGCGCTGAGCATCAACTACGCGGTGCCAATAACGAAAG
>DATBYN010000424.1:0-7430 GCA_036513695.1 Bradyrhizobium sp.
GGCCTCGCTCTGGTCGCGATGCCCTTCGCGTTGCCGCTGCTTGGACTTTCACTCAACACCGGAACCATGGTGGTGGCGCTGGCGATCGCCGCCATGGGGCTCAATCTCTGCGTCGGCTACACCGGATTGGTGTCATTTGGACACGGCACCTGGTTTGGCATCGGCGCCTATGCCGCCGGACTGATCCAGCTGCATTGGTTTGGCGGCGAGATCTTTCTGCCGCTGCTGCTGTCGATGGTCGTCGTCGCCGTGATGTCAGCAGCCGCCGGCGTTATCATCCTGCGGCGCCGCGGCGTCTACTTCTCGCTGCTGACGCTGGCGCTCGCCGCCCTCACCTACACCATCACGTTCCGCTGGAGCGAGGTGACCGGCGGCGAAGACGGCCTGGGCGGCCTGAAGCGCGGAAGCATCGGACCGTTCAGTCTCGATAATTCGCTCGCCTATTACATCGTCGTCGCGCTGATCGGGTTGGGCGTGCTTTATATGCTGCTTCGCCTGGTGCGATCGCCGTTCGGCCATGTGCTGGTGGCGATCCGCGAAAACCAGTTGCGGGCTACCTTCCAGGGCTATCCGGTCGAGCGCTACAAGCTCGGTGTATTCGTGATTTCCGCCGTGGTGACCGGGCTCGCTGGCGCGCTGCTGGCGTTCCAGACTTATCTGGTCTCGCCGGAAGCGGTCTCGGTGCCGTTTTCCGGCGAGATGTTGGCGATGGTCGTGATCGGCGGCATGCGCAGCATGCTGGGGCCGGCGCTCGGCGCGCTGTTCTTCATTTTGTTCCGCGAACTGTTTTCGATCTGGACGCCGAACTGGCTGCTCTGGTTCGGACTGACCTTTGTCGGTTTCGTGATGTATTCACCGGGCGGGCTGGTCGGCATCTGGGGAACGCTAAGCAAGCGCTGGTGGCCGGCGCCGGAAGAATCCGCCGCCATGAGCCGGCGCAAGATCTACGAAGGCCTGCCGCTGCCGGGGTTCTTGATGCCGGTAGGGCTCACAGGAACGGTGCTGGAGGTCAAGGACATCTCAAAGCATTTTGGCGGCATCCGCGCGGTCTCTAACGCAAGTCTGGAGATCGGCGCCGGCGAGATCCACGCTTTGATCGGTCCGAACGGCGCCGGAAAAACCACGCTGTTCAACCTGATATCGGGCCTGCATCCGGCCAACGGCGGCACGATTCGCCTCGATGGCCGGGAAATTCAGGGCGTACCACCCGAGCTGATCTGTCACCGCGGGCTTGCGCGCTCGTTCCAAATCACCAATCTGTTCCGCGGCCTGTCGATCCATGAAAATTTGCGCCTGTCGCTGCAAGCGCGAAATCCCGGGCGATTCAACATCTGGCGCGACGTCGACAATTTTCCGGACGTGCTCGCGCAGACCGGCGAGCTGATAAAATTCCTCGGCCTTGAAGGCATCGAGGCGATCGAAGGCGGCGAGCTTTCTTACGGCGGGCAACGGCTGGTGGATCTCGGGATCGCGCTCGGCTCCAAGCCGCAAGTGCTATTGCTCGACGAGCCCTTAGCGGGCCTTGCCGCCGCCGAACGCGAGCGGGTATGCAACCTTGTCAAGAACGTCGCCACGAACATTCCGGTGTTGATCGTCGAGCACGACATCGACCGGGTGCTCGGCTTCTCGCAAGCGGTTACGGTGATGAACCAGGGCGAAGTCTTGATGACGGGCTGCCCCAACGCGGTTCGCGCCGACCGCCGCGTGCAGGAAATCTATACCGGCACCGGCATTCCCGAGGTCGAGCATCACCGCAGTGACGAGGCCAGGGACAACGCTGAGCCGATCCTGCGGTTTGTGGCCGTCAACACCTTCTACGGCAAGAGCCATATCCTGCATGACGCGACGCTCGATGTGTGCGAGGGCGAGATCGTAGCACTGTTGGGACGCAACGGCGCTGGCAAGTCCACGCTGCTCAAGACGTTGGCCGGACTGGTCCCGCTGGCGTCCGGTAGAATCGAATATGAGGGCCGCGATATCGCGCACCTGCCGGCGCCGGATATCGCGCGCGCAGGGATTGGCTATGTGCCGCAGGGCCGCGGCCTGTTCGCGGGCATGACGGTGCGGGAAAATCTCTCGCTCGGACGCCTGGCGCGCAAGACGGACGGCAGCCACGGCGTGGTCTGGAGCGAGGAGCGCATCCTCGAATATTTTCCGCGCCTGAAAGAGCGCATGGATGTCGCCGCGGATTATCTCTCCGGCGGCGAACAGCAGATGGTGGCGGTAGCGCGCGCGATGTCAGGCAACGTAAAACTGTTGCTGCTGGACGAGCCGTTCGAGGGGCTGGCGCCGACCGTGATCCTGGAACTGTTCAAGGTGTTCGATCTTTTGCGCCGGCACACTTCGATCGTGATCGTGGAGCACAATCTCGATCTGGTGCTGGCGCTGGCCGACCGCGTGTTTGCGCTGGAGCGCGGCGCGGTGTTTCACCAAGGGCCGGCGGCGCCGCTGTTGGCTGACCTTGAATATCGCAAGAAGATCCTGTGGCTGTGATTAGGTCGTCATTGCAAGCGGAGCGAAGCAATCGATAGCCAGGACAAAAGTGAAGATAGATTGCTTCGTCGCGGAGCCTGTCATCGGGCGCGCATTCGCGCGACCCGTTGGCTCCTCGCAATGACGCCAGTTGAGTAAGGAGGCGCTAATGCAGTATCTCATGGCGGCAGCGCTGGCCGGTTCAATTGCAATGCTCGCCAGCCACGCCGCGGCGGCGGACGAAAAAATGACCATCGCCGTCTTCACCAAGAACCTAACCAATCCCGCCTATGAGGCGTTCCGCATCGCGGCGGACCAGGTCGCGCGCGCGGCGGGCGCCCGGATCGTGCACTACGTCCCGAAGCAGCCCGACAATGTCGATGAACAGAAGGCGATGGTGGAGCAGGTCCTCAAGGACCGGCCCGACGCCGTCGTCTTCATTCCCGTCGATGACGTCGCCATGATCGATTCCGTGAAAAAACTCAACGAGGCGAAAATCCCGATCGTGCTCGCTTCCAATCCGCTGCCCGGTAGCTTTGTCACGTTCGTCGGCGCCGACGATTTTGAGATCGGATACCGCGAAGCGCGCTATCTGTTCGAACATCTCGGCGGCAAGGGCAAGATCGTCGTTATCGAGGGCACATCGGCGGCGCCGACCAATCGGGAGCGAGTGCGCGGATACAAGCGCGCGTTCGCGGAATATCCCGGCATCGAGCTGCTCGGCTCCGGTGTCGGCAATTACTAGCAACCCGACGCCAAGCATGTGATGGAGAAATTCCTTGCGGAGCACAGGCAGATCGACGCGGTGCTCTCGGCCAACGATGGAATGGCGCTCGGTGCGCTTGAAGCCTTGAAGCAAGCTAACCGCACCGCTGTCGTGATCGGCATCAACGGCATTCTGCCGGCCGTCAAGCTCATCGAAACCGGGGTTATTCTTGCGTCGGTCGATTTCAACATGTTCAAGATCGGCTGTACGGCGACGCGTGCGGCGCTGCGCCACCTCAAGGGCGAACCGCTGCCGGACAAGATCATGTTGGCGGCCGAGATCATCGACAAGTCCAATTACAAGGCATGGCTGGTTCCGGTGGACCAGCGCAGCTGCCCGGATTGGAGCGAGATCGTCAAATGATGGAATATTCAGTTGCGAAAGACGGTCGCCTCGTTGAATAGTGGTGCAGGCAATCGAAGCCGGCCTCCTGCTTGGCAAAATCAACGACCTTGCGAGGGAAAAATATGACAAAACTCTCCGTCGCGATTGTTGGAGGGGGCATGGGCGGCCTCGCGACCGCTGCCGCGCTGCACCGGGCTGGCATTGAGGTCAACGTTTACGAACAAGCGTCAAAATTTATCCGACTGGGTGCCGGCATTCAGATCGGCTGCAATGCCATGAAGGTGATGCGCGGTCTCGGGCTCGAGCCGGTGATGCGCGCGAGTGCGTTCTATCCGCGCTCCTGGAACAACCGGGAGTACGACACTGGCGAAGTGCGCTTCGATATGATCTTCGGAGAATCAGCGGAACAGCGATACGGCGCGCCATATCTGCTTGGCCACCGCGGCGACCTCCATTCCGCGCTTGCCAGTGCCGTGCCGGACCAAGCCATTCATCTCGACCACCGCGTCGTGGACATTGATCAACGCCCGGACCGCAGCGTGAAGCTGGTATTTGCGAACGGAAACTCGGTCGAGGCCGACGCGGTGGTAGCGTCCGACGGCGTTCATTCCTTCGTCAGAGATCGACTGTCCGGCAAGGACGAAGCAAACTTCACCGGCCGGATCGCTTATCGCACCGTATTTCCGGCAGCGCTGCTGCAGGGCTATCAGATCGGCGATTGCACCAAATGGTGGGGTCCGGATCGCCACATCGTGATTTACTACGTCAAGCCGGATCGCAGCGAAGTCTATTTCGTCACCAGCCAGCCCGAGCCAGGATATTCGGTCGAGTCATGGTCGGCGATGGGAGACGTCAACGAGCTGCGCAAGGACTTCGTGGATTTCCATCCCGAAGTTCGCCACGTGTTGGCGGCCTGCCCGTCGGTTCACAAATGGGCGCTGTTCGATCGCGATCCCCAGCCGCGTTGGAGCCAGGGCAATATTACGCTGTTGGGTGACGCCTGCCATCCGATGACGCCCTATATGGCGCAAGGTGCGGCTATGGCGATCGAGGATGCCGCCGTGCTGTCGCGCTGCCTGAAGGATGTCGATCGCGACGGTGTCGAGGCCGCGTTTCGCCGCTTCGAGGCAACCCGCAAAACCCGAACATCACGCGTTCAACTGAGTTCCCGCACCAATACCTGGCTCAAGACCCGGACCGATCCGGACTGGGTCTATGGGTATGACGCCTGGAATGAGCCCCTTGCCGAACTTGAAGCGGCGTAGTCTAGAAGCGGTGTAATCTCGGCGAAAGATTCGGGAGGAATGATGCGCAAAACCCTCACCGCACTGGTTGCCGCTGCATCGCTGGCTTTGGCGACCGGCGCCAACGCTGAGGACTGGCCGACGCGGCCGCTCACCATGGTCAACCCGTTCGCGGCCGGCGGACCGAACGACGTGCCGGCACGGCTGTTCGCGCAGCGCATGGGAGAAATTCTGGGCCAGCCGATCGTGCTGGAAAATGTCGGCGGCGCCGGCGGCATGAGCGGCGCCGATCGCGTCGCCAAGGCCGCCCCTGATGGCTACACCTTCCTGCTCGGGACCGTCGGCACGCAAGCGCAAAACCAGACGCTGTTCAAGAAGCCTGCCTATAATTCGGTGACGGATTTCGTTCCAGTTGCGCTGATGCTCGAAGCGCCACTGGTGCTGGTCGCGCGCAAGGATCTCCCGGTCAACAACATGAAGGAATTCGTCGCCTACTCCAAGGCCAACAAGGAGAGGATGCAGTTCGCGTCCGCCGGCACCGGGTCTGCGATCCATCTCGGCTGCGCGCTGGTGAACATGGTCGCCGGGCTCGACATCGTCCACGTTCCCTTCCGCGGCGCCAATCCGGCGATGCAGGATCTGATGAGCGGCCGCGTCGATTATCTCTGCGATATCATCACGACAGCGAAACCGCAGATCGACGCTGGCACGGTGAAGGCCATCGCGATCCTCACGAAAGAGCGATCGCGCGTGCTACCCAACGTCCCCACCGCCATCGAGCAGGGTTTTGACGTTGAAGCCTATACCTGGAACGCGTTCTTCCTGCCCAAGGGAACGCCTGAGGCGATCGTCCGGAAACTCAACCAGGCAACCCGCGATGCCATGAACACGAAGGCGCTACGGGACAAGCTCGAAAGCGCCGGCCTCAATCTCGTTTCCGACGATCGCACCACGCCCGAATACCTCGCGAAATTCGTGCAAAGCGAGATCGCCAAATGGGCGGTGCCGATCAAGGCCGGCGGCATCAACGTCGAATGATGAAGGCGCCCTACGCGGCCTAACCCTGCCGCGCCGCCGGCTTGCGCTCGATCGGATGGATGTCGACGGCTCGCAGCCGGCCCATCCGCAAAACATCCATCGCAAGCGTGCGGTCGATGCGGTCGCGATCGAGCACACGGATCAGGTCGTCGACGCCGTTAACGTCGACGCCGTCGAGCTTGATCACGACATCGCCAGGTACCAAGCCTGCCCGCGCCGCCGGGCTATCCGGTTCGATCTGCGCGAGCAGCGCGCCCATCTTGTTTTCGACGCCGGCGACGACGGCGTGCCGTCGCGGGATCGGCGCGGTCTGGCCGGCCACGCCGATATAGGCGCGCCGGACATAGCCGTGGCGGATGATCTCGGACAGCACGAACTGCGCGGTGTTGCTGGCGACCGCAAAGCAAATGCCCTGCGCGCCAGAGATGATCGCGGTGTTGATGCCGATCACCTCGGCCGACGACGACACCAGCGGCCCGCCGGAGTTGCCGGGATTGAGCGCGGCATCGGTCTGGATGACGTCCTCGATGGTCCGGCCGCTCACCGAGCGGATCGAGCGGCCGAGCGCCGACACTACCCCCGCCGTCACGGTCGATTCGAAGCCGAGGGGATTGCCGATCGCGACCACCAGCTGGCCGCGGCGCAAGGTTTTTGAATTGCCGAGCAAGGCGTAGCGCAAATCCCGCACGCCGTCGGCGCGCAACAGCGCCAGATCGGTGTCGGGATCGACGCCGAGCACGCGCGCATCGGTGACAATGCCCTCGATGTCCCGCAGCCTGATCTGTTTCGACGATCCGACCACGTGGTTGTTGGTCAGCACCAATCCGTCCGGAGAGATGACTATTCCGGAGCCAAGCCCACCGCGCCCGCGCGCGCCCGGCGCGGTCGAGCCGGTCTCGACACGGACCACGGCAGGTCCAACGCGCTCGGTGACGCCGATCACCGCATTGGAATAGGCGTCGAGCAGGGCCTGGTCGTCGGCGGCTGTTTGCTTTGTCACTTCCGATGAGGGGGCCTCATCGAAGTTATCCTGGGTAAAATCCAACATGGCAAATTCCTCTGGGGATCACAGATGGTGACCGAGGTTTGCCCTCGCAAGTGCCCCCAACCGACGGCCGCTGTCGAGACGGCCGGAAGGTCCGCTCGTCGCCGGCTCTTTGCGGCACAACTCACAATCGTCGTCCTGGCGTCCGTCTCGCGAAAGCCGAGCTTTTGCAGGGACGACGCGAGGCGATCAAGATTTCAAACCGCCAGGTCGCAAACGGTTTTGAGACATCTTTGCGAGCCAACCCAAGGAGCTGTCATCGTCCGGCTTGACCGGACGATCCAGTACGCCGCGGCCTCTCGATTCCATCGCTGGCGCCTCTGGAATACTGGATCACCCGCCGGAGCTTGTCATCGGGCGCGCATTCGCGCGACCCGTTGGCGGGTGATGACGGGCTGGGACGCAACTTCGCGATCTCGCGGCTTGATAGGCCCGAGGTTTGCCAGAAATTTCCACCCCTCCGATCAGAGGGCGCAGGGAATGCCGGGCGCCCGATGCGCCCGATAGCCGCGTGTGCAAT
>DATBYN010000425.1:0-5115 GCA_036513695.1 Bradyrhizobium sp.
ACCTTGACGATCTCGGCGCGGCCTCTCTTGGCGGACTCCCACTGGTTTTTCGAATTGTTGCTGAGCCTGCTGCCGATCGCGATCGACAGCTTTACCGGCACCACGTTGATCGAGCGGGTAATCGCCTGCGTCAATGTCACATTGCCGGAGTAGGAATGGCCATAATTTTGCGGACACCAGTTGCCGAGGCAGACGGGACCGTCGACCACGATCGAGGTCGGCGTAAAACCGTTCATCAGTGCGGTCGAGTAGACATAGGGCTTGAACGAGGAACCAGGCTGCCGGTAGGCATCCACGGCACGGTTGAACTGGCTGGCGCCATAGTCGCGTCCGCCGACCATGGCGCGGACGCCGCCGTCGAGATCGGCGACGACGGTCGCGGCCTGCGTCGCATGATAATCGCGGCCGAACTGGCGCAACTGGTTTTCGATCGCATCTTCCGCGGCGCGCTGCACGTTCATGTCGATCGCGGTGCGGACCACGAACACCCGCTCGGTGTAGGATTTCGGAAACGTATCGACCAGCTTGCGCATCTCGTCGAACGCCCAGTCGAGATAATAGTTCGGCGAATTCTCGTCGCGGCGATCGACCGCGGTGGCCGGGTTGCGCCGCGCGCCGAACACCTGGCCCTCGGTCATGAAGCCGGCGTCGACCAGATTATCCAGCACCACGTTGGCGCGGGCGCGGGCGGCGGGCAGGTTGATGTGGGGGGCGAACTTGGTCGGGGCCTTGAACAGGCCGGCCAGCATCGCGGCTTCCGCCAGATTGACGTCGCGCACCGACTTGTTGAAATAGAAATGCGCCGCGCCGTCGACGCCGAAGGTGCCGCCGCCCATATAGGCGCGGTCGAGATAGAGTTTTAGAATCTCGTTCTTGGAGAGGCGCGTCTCCAGCCAGATCGCGAGGAACGCTTCCTTGACCTTGCGCTCGATGGTGCGCTCGTTGTTGAGGAACAGGTTCTTGGCGAGCTGCTGGGTGATCGAGGAGCCGCCCTGGCGCACGCCGCCGGCCTGCGCATTGGTCACCAGCGCGCGCGCGGTGCCGGCGATGTCGATGCCGAAATGCTCGTAGAAGCGGCGGTCTTCGGTGGCGAGCGTTGCCTTGATCAGATTGTCGGGAAAATCCTCGAGCGGAATCGAATCATTGTGCTTGATGCCGCGGCTGCCGATTGGGTTGCCGTAGCGATCGAGGAACGTCACCGCGAGGTCGGATTTCTTCAGCCAGTCCTCGTCGGCGGTTTCGCGAAAGGCCGGCACGGCCAGCGCCAGCATCAGGATCAGGCCGCCGAGCCCGATGGTGGCGGCTTCCGACAACGGCTCGATGAAGACCCAGCGCTTCCAGCGGCCGACATAGAAGCGGTCCATGAAGGTCGAGTAACGCTCATAGAGCTCGCGTGCGCCTTTGGCGGAAGAGAACAGCGTCGAATCGATGCGCGCGTCGAGATCCAGCATCCAGTGCCGGACTTTTTGCTTCCATCGCGGTGGTATGATCTGACGCACCGAAGCCCTTGGTCAGTCCGAAAGCGCTTCAAGCACCCATAGGGCACCCTGAGACGTCTTGCGGGAATGTTGCGGCGAACCCAAGGCGCTTTTGCGTCTCTGGGGACTCACTGTCGTTCTATCCGAGCAGGAGCCACAAACCAATGGTGGGCTTACGATTTTGATCCACAGGGCTAACGCTGCCCGGGGGCTTTTGCGATGCCGCGAACAACCCCACTTGCAGCTTTGGCGTCACGGCCGCAAGAAGGGCCTGACCGCTCGCTGTCCAACACGCCGGGAAGCATGACCGCACCGCCCAAGCCGCCCTCGGGCCAAGAGGGATTCTTCTGGAAAACCAAGACGTTGGAAGAGATGTCCGGCGCCGAATGGGAGAGCCTGTGCGACGGTTGCGCGCGCTGCTGCCTGGAAAAGCTCGAAGACGAGGATACCGGCAAGATCTATTTCACCCATGTTTCCTGCAAATTGCTGGATTCAGGGTTATGCGCCTGCAAGGACTATGCGAACCGGTCCGACCAGGTTCCCGACTGCGTCCGGCTGACGCCGAAAAACGTCCGCACCCTGAACTGGCTGCCGCCGAGCTGCGGCTACCGGCTGGTGGCCGAGGGCCGCGATCTCTATTGGTGGCATCCGCTGATTTCGGGCGATCCCAATACCGTGCACGAAGCCGGCGTCTCGGTGCGCGGGCGGGTGCAGGGCACCGAGAACGAGATTGCGGACGCCGATCTCGAAGATCATATCGTGCAATGGCCGGCGCTGCTGCCGAAACGGGCGCGGCTGAAAAAGCGGCCAAAATCCTGACGTTCGATCACGCGATTGCGATGGTGCCCTCGCGGGACGCACCCATGCGCGTAAGCCGCTGCCGCAGGTTGGATTTGCCGTCTAGATAGTGATCGATAGAACGATTCCCTTACGGCATTGAGCCGCGCAGTAAAATATACACCAAATGAACAAGTATGAACGGCAGAGCCGTCACCCTGCCGACCAACAGACATTGCCCGAGGATATCGCAGGCGAGATAGCGCGGTTGCCGACCGAGGTGATCGAACTCTCTGATGCGCCGCCGATCGCGCCAAGGGCGCCGCTGACGCCGCGCGAAGTCCGCACCATCCTGATGAGCCTGTTGCTGACGATGTTTCTGGCCGCGCTCGACCAGACCATCGTGGCGACCGCGCTGCCGACCATCGGCCGGCAATTTGGCGACGTCTCCAGCCTGTCCTGGGTGATCACGGCCTATCTGCTGGCATCGACTGCGGTGGCGCCGGTGTTCGGCACGCTCAGCGACATCTATGGCCGCCGTGTCATGATCATCGCGTCGCTGGTGCTGTTCATCGCGGGCTCGATCCTGTGCGCGCTGGCGCCGAACATGTCGATCTTGATTCTCGCGCGGGGCCTGCAGGGGCTCGGCGGCGGCGGCATCATGCCGGTGGTGCAGACGGTGATTTCCGACGTGGTCAGCCCACGCGAGCGTGGCCAGTATCAAGCCTATTTCAGCGGCGTGTGGATGGCGGCCGGTGTCGGCGGGCCGGTGCTCGGCGGCTTGTTCGCCGAACATCTGCACTGGTCGATGATCTTCTGGATCAACGTGCCGCTCGGGCTCGCCTCGCTCGCGATGCTGCTGCCGAACATGGCAAAGATCCCGACCTTTCACCGCCGCCGCAAGATCGACTGGCTCGGCGGCGTGCTGCTGATGGCCTCCGCCGTCGTGTTCATGTTGGTGCTGACATGGGGCGGCAACCGCTATCTCTGGCTGTCGCCGACGATCATGGCGATGCTGGGCGCATCGGTCGCGCTGGCGCTTGGCTTCGTATGGCAGGCCGGCAGGGCCGAAGAGCCGTTTCTGCCGATGTCGCTATTGGGCGGAACGGTGGTGCCCTACGCGATGGCCGCCGGCGGCTTCGGGCTCGGCGCGATGATCGGGCTGACGGTGCAGCTGCCGCTCTATTACGAGGTGGTCTATCATCTCACAGCAAGCGAAGCGGGGCTGGCGCTGATTCCGCTGGCGGCGATTTCAACGGGAGGCGCTGCGATCGCCGGCCGGACTCTGATGCATGCCAAGCATTACAAGCGCGTGGCGATCATCGGTACGTTGTGCGCGACCTTGATGGGCTGTGCGCTGACGGCGGCGACGGCGCCGCCGCTATGGGCTCTATTGGTGCTGCTGTCGCTGTTTGCAGTCGGGCTCGGCACCATCTTTCCGGTCAGCGTGGTATCGATCCAGAACGCAGTCGCGCGCTCGCAGGTCGGTACCATCACCGGCGCGCTGAATTTCTTCCGCGCGCTGATGTCCTCGTTCACGGTGGCGGCGTTCAGCGCGATTCTCCTGATGGCGCTGGGCGCGGACATTTCGCTCTCCGGAGAGCATCGTGGACCGCTGAATTCGATTGCTCCCGCCGACATGGTCGCGGCGTTTCGGTATGTGTTCGCCGCCGCCACCGCCATGCTCGCCGCCGCCGCGCTGTGCATGATGGCGATGGAAGAAAAGCCGCTGGCCGGCCCGGCCAAGCGCGTCGAGATGGCGGAGTAGGGCGCGGCAGCCGCCAGCGCTCTCGCCTCGGCGATCTCCCTGCTATCGCTCGGCCGCGATTTGATCTAACAGCGGCACCAGCAAATCAGCCATCGTTCAAGACAAGGAGCCGGCCATGAGCAAACCCTCGATCGAGCAGATACGGATGGGCTGCGAAGGTATCGCCTTCTGCATCGCGCGGACCCTGATCGAACGCGATCCCTCGCTGAAGGCGCCGATGCGCGCCAATCTACGCAAGATGTGGGAGCTCCTGGAGGAGCGCGAGGACCAGGGCGCCGCCGACATGGTCGACGTCATGATCAAGGCGCTGAACGATCCCGCGTTCTTCAAGCCGTGAGTTTTTTGGGTCGTAGGGTGGGCAAAGCCACCGGGTCGCGCGATGCGCGCCCGATGATAAACTCCGCGTGCCCACCATCCAACATCGCGATCGCAGTGTGGTGGGCACGGCGCAAAGAGCGCCTTTGCCCACCCTACACCTTAGATTAACTCGCCTGTTCCAGCCTTGTGTCGATCTCCTCCCGCAGCAGGGCAAAATCGATCGGTTTTGTCAGCAGCCCGATGGCGCCGCCCTCGATCGCCTTGCGCCTGGTATCGGGATCGCCATAGGCGGTGATCATGATGACGGGTACGTCGGGCCGGATCTCCTTGACCTTGGGCAGCATCTCGAGGCCGGTCATGCCGGGCATGTTGATGTCGGAAAGGATCAGGATCAGGGTTTGCTCAATCGTGGTGGCAATGCGCGCCAGCGCGTCCGCCGCCGAAATCGCAAACTCCATCACAAAACGCTCCGAGCGCAAATCGCGGCGGAATTGCTGACGGAACAGCGCCTCGACGTCGGGCTCATCGTCGACCACAAGAACCAAAATGCTCACGTCGCGACCTCTAATTTTGCTTTTAATTTTGCTTTGAAAGAATGCTCGTCCGCGGCAGGACGATGCGAAATTCCGTGAAATGTCCGGGTTCGGTCTCGACATCGATGGTGCCACCGTGTTGTTTCACGATGATGTCGTGGCTCATCGAAAGTCCAAGCCCGGTTCCTTCACCGGCCGGCTTTGTCGTGAAGAACGGGTTGAACATCTTTTCCTTGACCTC